>CALDHH010000001.1 GCA_937941575.1 uncultured Alphaproteobacteria bacterium
GTCAATATTCTTAATTGCAAAGCCATTATTATTTAGCATTTTTACAAATTTTGCTAATCTCTTATATGCTTCGCGCATTGGTGATAGGTCAGTTATCTGTGAGCCAATATGAACAGTAATACCAGTTAGGTTTATATTTGGCAGTGATTTAGCCAATTCACAAATTGGATAGGCTTTATTGATATCAATCCCAAATTTATCTTCTTTGGACCCTGTGGCAATTTTTTCATGAGTATCGGCCACAACATCTGGGTTTATTCTTAAACCAACATTCACTTGTTTGTTTAATTTTACAGCTAGGCTAGATACAAAAGTTAGCTCTTCCACTGATTCAACATTTAATTGTAAGATACCAGCATTGATAACTGTTGTTAATTCTGTCCCGGATTTACCGACTCCTGAATATACTATCTTCTCTAACTCAATTCCTGCTCTCTGAGCCCGAAGGAATTCACCTCCAGATACAATATCAGCACCAGAGCCAAGTTTTTTTAATGTTTTTAATACCGCAATATTACTATTTGATTTACAGGCATAACAAATCAGCAAATCTGAATCAGGGAGGATTTTGTCAAAAGCATGTCTATATGCCATATAATTATCTTCTAATGATTTGGAAGAATAACAATAGAATGGGGTTCCAACTTCTTTGGCTATATCAGCAATATTTACGCCCTCTACGTGAAGTACATTATCTTTATACTTGAAATTATCCATTATGTTCTCATTTCATATCTGTGTTTGGATTTGGGTAAGTTCTTGGGAATTTTGATTGCTCTGAAACTGGGTATGAAACATCACGTGGCTTTGTACCACATGCTCCAATTATAGAAGTAATAAATAATACTATTGTAATTTTTTTTATTATTGTTACTTTCATCAATATGTCTTTCAAAATTTTAAAGGTTTAGCAATCATGATAAAATATTTCCCATATATTGCAGTTATATTCGTTATTGCATCAATAATATTAATTATTATATCGAATACAAGCATAAATGAAAAACAATTAACAAGTAATGTAGAATTAACAGCAGAATTAAAAGCGTTTGAATTCGAAGCAAAGCCAATATCCAATGATTTTACCTTTTATAACAAAGACGGTAAAGAGCTTAGATTATCAGATTATAAAGGTAATGTTATATTATTAAATCTTTGGGCAACATGGTGTGCACCATGTGTAGCCGAGATGCCATCCTTAGATAAGTTAAAAGAGTTAATGGCTAATGAGAAAGTTCAAGTGATTGCAGTATCGGTTGGTAAGGATAATGTAGATAAGATAAAATTATTTTATAAAAAACATGAGATTACTAATCTAGAAATATTTCATGATAAAGATAAAACAATTTATAATACTATTCGTTTCCATGGATTACCAACCTCGATATTAATTGATAAAGAAGGTAATGAAATTGGCAGATTAAATGGCGATGCCAATTGGTCATCGGATGAAGCAGTATCATTTATTAATAGTTATTTATAGAGGTTCATAATGTCAGATAAAATCGCTTTACCAACTAAAAAAGCAGACATAACAGATACGACAACACTAGCAGAAGATCAGATTGAAGATATGAGCGTAAGCTCTGAACCAGAAGCACCGCAAGGTATCATTGAGTTTGAAACAGAAATAGATATCAAAGAAGAAGCATCAGATATTTTCTTTAAATGGCAAGAATGGTTAACTCCAGAGTTTTTATTGCAGATGGGTATAATTTTAATTGCCTTAACCATCACTTATATAATTGCTACTGCTCTGCGGATAAGATTTAGAAGCTATGTGGCTTCACTTAATTTAAAAGAGGCAAGAAAAATTGGCTATACCATGATAAACGGTGTACCAAAAATGATATTCCCGTTTATATCGGTTATTGCTCTATTTATATGTGTCTTAATTACATCGGCTCTAGAATTCGAACATCATCTTATAATGATTAGTGTGAGTTTGTTATTAGCTAAACTAATTGCTATTTTTGCCACGTCATTCATCAACTCAAAAGCAATTGCAAGATGGGTATCAATGATAATTTGGGGTATTGCAGCCTTACATATTATGGGATGGTACGAGACAACAGTTGATCTTTTATCTGGGGTTAATTTCAGCTTAGGCCAAGGTAAAGTATCTTTATTTACGATTATCAAAGGAAGTTTCTACTTTATGATATTCCTTTGGGCTGCAAAGATATTATCAGGAGCTTTGGAAAAGAAAATAAAATCAATTGAAGAGTTAACTCCGTCATTAAAGGTTTTATTCAGCAAGATCTTAAAATCAATATTAATCTTTTTTGCAATATTATTTGGGCTGGATTCTGTTGGGGTTGATTTATCATCTTTTGCAATATTTGGTGGTGCAATTGGTGTCGGTATCGGTTTTGGTCTACAAAAAGTAGTATCAAACTTCATTAGTGGAATTATATTATTATTAGATAGATCAATTAAACCAGGGGATGTGATTGCAGTTAATATTGATGGAATATCTACCTTTGGCTGGGTTAATACTTTGGGCGCGAGATATGTATCAATTATTAGGCGAGATGGTAAAGAGCATTTAATTCCAAATGAATTATTGATTACTGAAAAAGTGGAGAATTGGTCATTTAGTAATAATGATATCAGATTATCAATTAATATCGGTGTGTCATATAATTCGGATCTTAGAAAAGTATTAAATCTATGTCTAGAAGCGGCAGAAGAAGAACCAAGGGTAAAAGCATTTCCAGAGCCTGTAGTCAGAGTAATTGGATTTGGTGATAGCTCGGTTGATATTGAAATCAGAGGTTGGATAAATGATCCAGTCAATGGTATTGGTAATATAAGATCAGATGTTCTATTAAGTGTCTGGGATAAATTTCAAGAAAATAATATTGAAATACCATTCCCACAGCGTGATTTAAACATTAAATCAATATCAGATGAAGTCCTAAAGATGATAAATAAAGAAAAATAAAGATTAATCTTTATCGTTAATATTGACGGTTAAGATATGTTTTTTACGTTCAATATCAATTATATAAAGTTTTTTATTACCATCATTAATTATAATTTGATCTTCATTTGTTGTAATCTTTTCTAAATCATGGATTATTGAGATATCAATTTCAGACTTGTCGATTTTCTTTACTGATTTAGATTTTTTTGTAACTCCATAAACTACAGCGCCTAAGCCAACAAAGATTAAAACTGTCATTATGGAGATTAATAGAACTATGCCGCGCATTATTTCTTCCTTTGATTCTGTATAACTTATTTTTCAGAAGATATAGATATTTCAAAATAAAACCAAGTATTTTATATTGCATAAACTGACTTGGTTTTATTGTAAAATCGCGATAGAGTGTAAAAATGGACAAAGAAAACGTAAATATATCAGAAGTTGAAGCTGGACAAAGAGTCGATAAGATTCTTAAAGATAGTTTCCAAAATCTATCAAGAGCAAGATTACAGGATTTAATTAAATCAGGTGATATTACTTGCAATGGTAAAAAAACAAAACCTTCTTATAAGGTGAAACTGGGTGAATTATTAGAAATTAATATTCCAGAGCCAATTGCTGATATTCCTGAACCTCAAGATATCCCGTTAGATATAGTATATGAAGATGATGATTTACTTGTAATCAATAAAGCAGTTGGAATGGTTGTACATCCAGCCGCAGGAAATTGGGATAAAACATTGGTGAATGCATTATTATTCCATTGTGGTGATAATCTATCTGGTATCGGCGGGGTAAAAAGACCCGGTATTGTGCATAGATTAGATAAAGATACATCTGGATTAATGATAGTTGCCAAAAATGATAAAGCTCACCAATCTTTGTCGAAACAATTGGAAGTTAGAAGTCTAACTAGAATATATCACGCAATTGTTTGGGGTTTGCCCAACCCAACTTCTGGAGTGATTGAAGGCAATATCATCAGAAGTAAGACCAATCGTAAAAAAATGACGATGATTGATAAAGGTGGCAAGACTGCAATTACTAATTATAAATTGATTAGAAATTTAAATACTAAACTATCTTTGATTGAATGTAAGCTAGAGACTGGCAGAACTCATCAAATTAGAGTGCATATGGCAGCAAAACAAAACTGGCTGGTTGGTGACAAGCTTTATGGTCGTACAACAAGTGTTAAATCATTACGAAAAAATATAAATACTACTTGTCTTAATCAAGAGGTGATGGATAGAATACTTGTATTCCCAAGACAGGCTTTACATGCAACTGAGATTGCATTTGTCCATCCAAGTACGGATGAAATAATGAATTTTAAATCAGAACTTGCAGATGATATGCAAGAATTATTAACTATAATAGAAAATGGAATTTTATAATGGAAATTATTATTGCTCTAGGATTGGTGGTATTAGCATCAATTATTATCATGTATGCCTGCGAATCATTTGAGGATTCTGCCGATTATCTTGGTCGAAATATGAAACCAGGTATTAAGGGTGCTACAATTAATGCAATTGGATCATCTTTGCCTGAATTATTCACTACGATGGCATTATTGTTTATCTACCATGATGAAGGTGGTTTTGCCGCAGGTATTGCAACAACTGCTGGCTCTGCTGTGTTTAATGCAATTGTAATTCCGATGCTTTGTATATTTGTTATTCGCTATAAAGGTGTTGTGGTTGATAATAATGTTGCAAAAGCAAAAAGAGTTTATAAAAGAGTAACCGAAGTTGCGATTGATAAGCCTAGCGTTCTGCGTGATGGTCTATTCCTTTTATTTGCAGAAATCGTATTGATTGTATTCTTGGGCGGAACTGAGATGGCTTGGTGGATGGGTGGAGCATTAATTGTTGTCTATTTATGCTATTTTGCTTTTCTTATGCGTGGATTTAGCAATGGCAGCATTGATGAACCAGAAGATGATGATGACGAATATGATGATGGCGAAGATAAACCATCAAAATTAAAAGCATTGCTTACATTTGATTTTAACCATCTCTTTTATAATGGTGTATCGTTTAATAATAAAAGAGCTTGGGTTGTGTTATCATTTTCAGTAACTGTGATTGGTTTTGCATGTGTAATATTGGCGGAAGCAGTAATGATGAGCGCCAGAGCATTAGGCGTACCAGCATTCTTTACAGCTATAATATTAGCAGCCGCAGCATCATCAGTTCCAGATACGATCCTATCAATGAAAGACGCAGTTAAAGGTCAATATGATGATGCAATATCTAATGCATTGGGTAGTAACATATTTGATATTACAGTGGCTTTAGGTCTACCATTAATGATTTATGGTTTATTATACGGCAATGTAAGCTTGGGTAGTAATGAAGATATTCAATTCTTGCGCATAGTATTAGTTGCAACCACGGTTTGTGTATTGGCAATATTTTTACTTCAGAAAAAATTGAATATTAGAACCGCTTATGCTTTTGGTGCAATCTACCTATCTTGGCTTGGTTATGTTATTTACAAAGGGCTTCAAACTATGGCTTAATGGAATATCTTTTAAATAGTACAATAATTAAGGCTTCTATTGATAATCCAATAGAGGCCTTTTTTATAAATTTAACATTGCTTATAATTTAGGGGCAATATATTATTGTGATAGAAGTTAAGTTATTAATTAATGAATTTAAATCTTATAGGAGTTTAAAATGGCAATTAGTCTAGCTAAAGGTTCCAAAGTTAATATATTAGAAGAATATAAAAACTTAAATAATATTATTGTTGCATTGGGTTGGGAAGCACCAGACGATATTGGTGGAGTAACTTTGGATTTGGATGCATCAGCATTCCTTTTAAACCGAGATAATAGAGTAAGATTTGATAATGATTTTATATTTTATAATGAATTAAGCGGAGAAAATGGATCTGTTGTGCATAAAGGCGATAGTGAAGAAGGTGGAAGCGGTGGCGATGATGAAGAAATTCATATATCTCTGCGTGATCTGCCTTTGGACGTTATGAAAGTTTCATTTGCGGTTAGTATCCATGATGCCAAAGATAAAAGGCAAGATTTTTCAATGGTTAAAAATGCGTATATCCGAGTTATCAATAAAGATAATAACCAAGAAATTGCAAGATTTGATTTAACCGAATATGAAGATCCAATGCTGGCAGGTATTATAATTGGTGAGATGGAACGTGACCTTGATACTTGGCAATTTAAAGCTTTGGGAGAATCTGTCGAAGACGGATTATTCAGAATTGCATATAATTACGGCGTTAATATTGCCCCTATGTAATCTTGACATATAGGTAGTATTCTGTTATCTTCTTTTCAAAACAAAGAGAAGGTTATTAGACATTGTCAAAAAAGCTAACTAACAAACAAAAAGAAAATATAAAGTCAGTTGTTAAAAAATGGAATACTGATGCTAATAAATCTAGCTCAAATCTTAGTAAGCTGGTGATCGGATCAACAGGTGCGAATGCTGGTGTTGGTATAATTGATTTGGCCCTTTTTGGTGGATCATTTACTGCCATAAACGGTTTACACGCTTTACTTTGTGGTTATTTTACGAAAAATGAATTGGCCAAAAAAGATTTTACCAATTCCGCCAGACAGAGAGTATCGGCAAGGAATCTATATAAGATTATTTTATTAGAAATGGATAAAAAAGCTGAAGAATTAGTAGGGGAATTCGAAGCCACATTAACCCCCTCAGATAGAAAAGAAGCGATCTTAAAAGAGCTGAAAGCAATAGCAGAAGAATCCAATATGCTATCTCCAATGTTTGATATCGAAGCAGGAATATTACCCGATGATAAAAATGATAGATATCACTTTAACTCAGTGGCTTTATCAAGAGCAGTAAAGAAGAAAAACCTGAAGCCAAATCTAGATGGATTCTTGATACAAGAAAAAAATAGGAAAAATATGAGATCTTTAAATAAGAATGGCTTTGGAACTTAAGCCTAATGGATAGATATTACCTGCTGTGTTAAAAATTATTTGGAATTATTTAAGGAAATTACAGTGTCAAAAAAGCTAACTAAAGATCAAAAAGAAAATATCAAAGCTGTCGTTAAAAAATGGAACTCATATTCTACTAAGTCTAGATCAGGGATAAATAAGCTATTTATTGGGGCAACAGGTACAAATGTTGGGCTTGGTTTGATTGATATAGCACTTTTTGGCGGCTCGTTTACTGTTTTGAATTGTGTATCTGCTATATGGCTTGGTTATTTTACTAAAGATGAATTTTCTAAGACAGAATTTACAAATTCTGCTTGGCAATTAATATCAGCAAGAGAGCTATATATGAGAATTTTGCTGGAAATGGATAAAGAAGTTGCTAAATTAACTAGTGAATTTAATATTATAGGAATAGGAAGAGATAGAAAAATAGAAATTATAAAAGAATTAGAAGAGATATCAGAGGAATCTAATGCTCTATCACCAATGTTCGATATCAAGTCTAGATCAATACCAGAGAATAAAGAAAATAAATACCATTTCCACTCGGTAGATTTATTAAGATTAGTAAAAAAGAAAAACCTAGAGTCAAATCTAGACGGATTCTTGGCACAAGAAAAAACTAGACAAAACATGAAATCCTTAAATAAAAATGGTTTTGGTACTTGAGATAATTTTAAAAGTAAATTTTATTTAGATGATACATCAAGATTATTCAAACAGATATTAAATGAACCCCCCGCTGCAAAAGCCCAGAAAAAACTGGCCTATAAAAACATCTTAGCTTTAAATTACAAATAATATCGTCTATAGATATATAGATATAAATTATAAGATAGTTATAGAGCAGATGAACAAAGTTTTAAAATTTTTGGCAAGACCAGACATATTTTTTTATACATTAATATGGCTGATGTTCTTATTGGTTATGGGGACGGTCACTCAAAAAACAATTGGCCTATATCAGGCTCAAGAAAGATTTTTTTCTTCAAATATCCTATGGCTATTCGGGGTGCTACCAACACCGGGCGGCATGCCAACAATGGCAATTGTCTTTATTGGTTTGACTTCAAAGCTATTAATCGAAGAATGGAATATAAGAAAGCTTGGAACAATCACGGTTCATATTGGGGCAATGCTTTTATTATTGGGAGGTTTTATAACTGGCATATATTCACAAGAAGGAAATATGGTGATTAAAGAAGGTGATAGTGCTGGTTTTATATCAGATTACTATGATGTTGAATTTGCGATATCAAATGCGGAGACTGGCAAAGAAATATTCATTCATGATTTCTCAAAAGATAAAGCCATCAAATTAATAAAGACTGATATTGCGGAATTTAAAATCATTCAATATTTTGATAATTGTAGCTTGCTAAAAAGAACGGGTGAGATTGATGAGAATCTAAGAGCAATGGCGACCATATTCTCTTTTCAAAAAGCTCCATTAGACAAACAAGCAGAAAATAATACGGTTTGTATTCAATATAGAATTGAAGGTGAAGAAGATAATGATGGGATATATCAGATATTCGAAGATATGCCGATTATTCAAACTTTCACCAAAAATGATATTAAATACCATATCGAAATTAGAAAAAAGAGAACTTACCTACCATTTGCAATCGAACTAATAGATTTTGAAAAGCAATCATATGGTGGAATTAATATGGCAAAATCATATTCATCAGATGTTATTTTAAAAGATAATGGTATTGAATGGAAAAGCTTAATTTCAATGAATGAGCCATTGCGTTACAAAGGATATGTTTTTTATCAATCATCTTTCTTTGTTAATCAAAGGGGCGAAGAAGTGACTGTTTTAGCAGTCGTGCATAATATTGGCAGAATGTTCCCTTATATCTCAAGCATAATTTTAACCTTGGGCCTGTTAATCCATATCCTGCAATCTGTTCCTGCAATGATCAGGAGAAGAAATGCCAAGTAAATTATTTTCTCTATTATCATTCATTTTATTTATATTGCTATCTATCCCAGCAATGGCAGATAATAAGCCATTTATAATCGATACTATTCCAATTCAACATGAAGGTAGGATAAAACCATTATCTACATATTCTGAAGTGTTACTGCTAAAAACCTATGGCAAAAAAAGCTTTAATGAAATGTCATCAGAACAGTTCTTAACGGAATTATTATTGGATAGTAAAAATGCTTTAAAAAGACCTATATTCAATATCGCTAATCCAGATATAGTTCATTTATTGGGTTTAGAATATGATAGTAATCATAAGTATAATTTTATTGAATTATTGCAATCAATGTCCAGCAGAATGGAAATGATTAATAAGTTAAACGAGCTAGACCCTGCAAAGCTTACAGGATCACAAAGTCAGTTATTAAATCTATATATAAATTTGATGGAATATTTTGAGATCGCAAGGTCTTTATCTTTGGTAAAATATGAGTTTGAAATTAATAATATCGAAGTCTCAGAATTGCTTAATGTTAATATGGGAGATAAATTAAATTATCTCGATATGATCCAAAGAAAGGCTAGGTATAAACAGGTATTTCATAAATTAAGAGAATATTCTAAACCTGCCCAAGATGATATATTAAAAATAGGCGAAAAACTTCGGGTATTAAGTCGTGATAAAAATGCTAAAATATTCAGAGTAATGCCAGCGCAAGGAGTAAGAAAAGATAATACTTGGTTCTCGCCATGGGAAGTAATGAATATGGGAGAAGGAACCCCAGAGACTGCAAAATTAATATCCCTTTGGACTGATCTTGCTGTTGCTTATCGAGTTAAAGATGAAGAACTTTGGAATAAATCATATCTTGAAATTATAGGCATTACATCGAAATATATTGACCCAAATAAAACTTATTTTGAGAAAATATATAATAGCTTTGATTTGTTTAAAATAAGTACTGGCTTATATCTAATCGCATTGCTTTTAATCGGCTTATACGCATTCTCAGGTAAGTTAGTTATTTTAAAAGTAAGCAATGTAATAATAATGTCTGCTTTAATAATACATGGTTTGGGCTTGCTATCTCGTATGTATATTATGGGCAGACCACCTGTGACCACATTATATGAATCAATATTATTTGTTGGCTTTATCTCGGTATTATTCAGCATGTTATTAGAATATAGAAATAAGAATAGCATCGGTAGCTTAATTGCAGCATTCACAGGAAGCTTCTTTTTATTCTTAAGCATTAAATATGTTGGTGACGGTGATAGCCTCGGTGTATTAGTCGCTGTTTTGAACACTAATTTCTGGCTTGCAACCCATGTTGTAACCATAACAATTGGTTACGGGGCTTGTTTTGTGGCTGGCTTATTAGCTCATATATATTTAATCCAGAAAAGTTTTAATTTCCAAGATAAGATAAGCCATAATTCGACATTTAATAACATGATTGGAGTTAGCTTGATTGCTTTATTTTTCTCAATCTTGGGAACGATATTAGGTGGTATTTGGGCGGATCAATCATGGGGTAGATTCTGGGGCTGGGATCCAAAAGAAAATGGAGCAATGTTTATCTGCCTTTGGTTAATTACCCTATTACATGGAAAATTAGCAGGACAGTTAAAACCAATTATATTTGCCTATGGTATGGTTCTAACTAATATTGTTGTTGTTTTGGCTTGGTTCGGGGTTAATCTGCTTGGGATAGGTCTTCATTCATATGGGTTTATTGATTCTGTTGCTACAAATATTGTATTATTCATTATTATTGAGTTATCATTTATAATATTTATTATCTCTGCCAGACAATTAAGGAAGAAGAATGAAGTATAAAATCATTGTTATATTAGTAATTCTAATTTCCTCTGTAATTATTGTTAATTACGATAAAAATATATTCTCAACTAATGATACTAGGTTAGAGCAAGTAAAATTTAACAAGATGGATGCAGTTGATTTTCCATTTAAAGATTTAAGCGGTGATAATTTCCATCTATTTGATATTAAAGATAAAACAATATTACTTCATTTTTGGGCTTCTTGGTGCGGAATCTGTAAGGTTGAATTTCCAGCTTTACTAGATTTGGTTCATAAAGATCCCAATCTAGTATTCTTGGCAGTAGCAACCGATGATGAAATTGAAGATGCTGTAAAATTCTTATCAGTCATGACGAGAAGACATCCAGATAAAGTTAATAATGGCCGAGTATATTTAACTTGGGATAGAGATAGTGAGATTTCAATTAAAACTTATAATGTTAAAAGAGTGCCAGAAACCTTTGTAATTAATAAAGATTTTAAAATTTTTGATAAAATAATTGGTAACCAAGATTGGTATAGCAAGGAAATCAGAGACAGATTAAAGGAATGAGAATATGAAAGTACAAAATTTTTTTGACAAAGATACAAATACATTTACCTATATCTTAATTGATGAAGATACAAATAAATGCGCAATTCTTGATTCTGTTTTAGATTACAACCAATCTAGCGGAGAAGTGACAACAGATTCAGCTGATAAGATAATTGATTATATAAAAGATAACAAATTAGAACTTGAATGGATATTAGAAAGCCATATCCATGCTGATCACCTAACCGCATCAAAATATTTAAAAGATAAACTTGGCGGTAAAACAGCAATTAGCTCAGGCATTATTGAAGTCCTAAAAACCTGGATACCAATATTTAATGCAGCTAGTAGTATAAAAGCGGATGGTTCTCAATTTGATAAGCTATTTAATGATGGTGATATATTTAAAATTGGTAATTCAAAGATTGAAGTGGTTCATACAATAGGGCACACGCCTGCTTGTGCCTCGTACAAATTTAATGATGGAATATTCGTTGGTGACACTATCTTTGCACCGAATCTTGGCTCAGCAAGAGCAGATTTTCCAGGAGGGGATGCAAAGGAATTGTACAAATCGATTAAAAAAATATTATCTTTGCCAGATAGTACAAAAATATATCTATGTCATGATTATCCAAAAGAAGGTATTGAGCCAAAATTTAGCACCACAGTAGGCGAAGAAAACGCAGAAAATATAATGATAAATAATAAGGTAACAGAGGCTGAATTTATCCAAAAAAGAGAAGCTAGAGATAAGCAATTGCAAACGCCTAAACTATTATATCCTGCGATCCAAGTTAACCTAAGAGCGGGAGATATACCAGAGCCAGAAGCAAACGGGGTTTCTTATATAAAAATCCCAATAAGGTTCAAATAAACTTAATTTTAAAAGTAATTGCTATTTTTTAATAGTAACTTAAGAGGATATATAATAAAATTAAGTATATCTATTACTTAACCTTAAAAGGGCCTATTTATCATGAATAAAACTTTCATCTCTCTTACACTTGTATCTATTATTGCTTTATCTTCAAATGGAGCTTTTGCAGAAGATAGCAAAGCTTTTAGCGGTAAATTAGGAAATGTTGCATCTGGTGCAGAAGTTCAGAGTCAAAAGATACTCAAAGCATTACCAAATCCTGCCATGGATATGGACGGTAATCTTGAAGATAGATTATTATTTGAACAAATGATGGCTGATGAAGAAACGAAAAGGTTAAAAGAGGAAAGCGGTACTATCTTTGGGCATTCAAATAAGGCTATGGAAGAAGCAAAAGCAAAAGCAAAGACAGAAGAGGTTGTTGAAATAGTAGAAGAAAAAAAAGAATTAACTCCAGAAGAATTGAAGAAGCAAAGATATGAAGCTTATTTAAAAAAGCGCGAAGATGATAAATTAAAAGCAATGGCAGCTGAAAAGAAAAAGAGCTTTGCAGATAGAATTAATGAGCAGAGATCTAAAGATAGCAGAAGTAAAAGATCACAAGCAAAATACGATGCAGAGAAAAAGAAAGCGGAACGCTCAAAGGCAGTTCTAGATCAAGTAATTAGAGAAGAGCTTGGTGGGACATCAGCACTTGAACCAGAAAAGAAATTATCATGGTCGGAGCGCCGTAAAGAACAAAAAAGACGTGGAAGCTTAACTGCTAGACAAAAAGCAAAAGAAGATCTTGAGAATAAAAGATTAGCAAAAGAAAAAGAAGCAGCAAGAAAATCTATACAATTGCTAAAAGCAACGCAAGGTGGTGCTTATGGAACAACTGATCAGGCGGTAGCTGCAGAAGAGACTAGACCTAAAACTAAGCTTGAACTGTTCAAAGAAAAACGTCGTAAGAAAATTGAAGAAATGCGAGCTAAGCGTAATAAATAAGCAATTTATAAATTAACCCAATTATTGCTATATGATTTGATTTGTATCCATAGTTTTGTTAATAATGGTCTTCAAAGTAAAAATATTGAATCATAAGGAATAATATAATGTCAGATAAATTTGATGTCATCGTAATTGGTGGTGGGCCAGGCGGATATGTTGCTGCAATTCGTGCAAGCCAATTGGGTATGAAAACCGCTCTTATCGAAGATAAACATCTTGGTGGGATCTGCCTTAACTGGGGTTGTATACCGACTAAGGCATTATTAAAATGTTCTGAAATAAATCATTTACTACATAATTTAGATGCTTATGGGTTCTCGGTTGATAATATTCAATATGATCTAAAAAAGATTGTCGATAGATCACGTAAGGTTTCTAGCCGCTTAAGCTCAGGTATTGCTCACCTAATGAAGAAAAATAAGGTAACAGTATTTGATGGTTTTGGGTCGCTGGCAGGTAAAGAATTAGTATCCGTTACTAAAGATAATAAAGAAATTGCTAAATTAAGCTCAAAAAATATCATTATTGCGACAGGTGCAAGAGCCAGAAAATTACCAAATTTAGAGCCAGATGGAAAATTAATTTGGACTTATATGCAAGCATTAGTCCCAGAAGATATGCCAAAATCAATGTTAGTAATGGGTTCTGGTGCGATTGGGATTGAGTTTGCTAGTTTCTATTTAAATATGGGCGTTGATGTAACTGTTGTTGAGGTTATGGATAGAATAGTGCCGGTTGAAGATGAGGAAATTTCAAAGATTGCCCATAAGCAATTTGAAAAACAGGGTATGAAAATTATCACTGGAGCTATGGTTAAGAAATTTGATAAAGGCTCCAATAGCGTGACTGTTACAATTGAAAGGAATGGTAAACCAGAGCAAATAACAGTAGATAGGGTAATATCTGCGGTTGGAGTTGTCGGTAATACTGAAAATCTAGGTTTAGAAAAAACAAAAGTAAAAGTGGATAGAGGTCATATCCTAATAAATGAATGGATGGAGACAGGTGAGAAGGGGGTTTATGCAATTGGTGATGTTGCTGGTGCTCCTTGTTTGGCTCATAAAGCTAGTCATGAAGCAATAATCTGTATTGAAAAAATTACTAATCAAAAAGATGTTCACCCTTTAAATAAGCTTTCAATTCCGGGATGTACATATTGTACTCCACAAATCGCATCTGTTGGTTTAACTGAGAAAGCTGCATTAGAGCAAGGCTATAAACTAAAAATAGGGCGTTTCCCATTTATGGCCAATGGTAAAGCAATTGCCATGGGTGAAGAAGATGGTTTAGTTAAAACAATCTTTGATGCAAAAACGGGTGAGCTATTAGGAGCTCATATGATTGGTGCAGAAGTAACAGAAATGATTCAAGGCTACACGGTTGCCAAAACTCTAGAGACGACGGAAGTTGAATTGATGCATACGGTATTCCCACATCCAACTCTATCTGAAATGATGCATGAATCTGTGCTTGATGCTTACGGTAAAGCAATCCATTTCTAATTGGTGAATCTAATTTTGTATAATATTTATGCTGAATATTAAATTTATTATATAAAATAAGGATAAATATTATGCTAGATAGCTTTATTATAGTCTTCAGAGAATATGTTGAAGCATTTTTATTGGTGACAATGACATATGCCTATTCTTGTTAATAAAGGTAACTCTATAGATGCCTAAATTAGCTCCGCTGTTATCATCATTCCAGATGTAACACTATACCCAAATCCATAACCGCCGCCTCTTTTACTTGTACCAACTAGGCGATGTCTGTGGGCTCCACGTAATATTGGGGTGATGTTAATTACTCTATATCCTTGTTCAGCAAGCTCATTGCAGGTATTTTCTACATCAATTGTTAATTGATCGGAGTTAATTTCAGTTTCAGATGAGGCACCAGTAGGGATAGCTTCTTCAACAAATTCATAAATTGGTTTATCAATCTCAATTTTTGTTGGGTTTAGGAAGCCTTTAAGCTTAAAAGCTTTCTCAGTACCAACTTTTTTCCTTGTCCTTTTTATCTCATATGATTCGGACATGGATGCGTATATATGAACAGTTTTATATTTTTGCTTTGCTTCGGACATTGTAATTTATCTTTTTTATATAGCTAATGATTAAACTTAAAGCTTCTCTATATCATGTGAATAACACAAATATATTAGAGAAATATCTATAAAAAGAATAACAGTTTAAATTTATTTGGCAAGTGGGTCATATGGAACAGGTTCTGTAACTGCAGCAATCTCGGCCGCTTTCCTATCTTCGATATAATTTAATAGCTCTGCTAAGATATCATCAACACCTTGATTACTAACGGCTGACATTTTATATACTTTTTTGCCAATACCATCTTCCAATGTTTTTCTTTGATCTTCCGATAGCTCTTCACCCAATGAATCAGATTTAGTTAATGCAATGATCTCTGGTTTCTCTGGGATACCGCCACCATATAGGTCTAATTCACGTCTAATTGTCTTATAAGCACCGACTACATCATCATGCGTACCATCAATTAAATGCAAGATCGCACTTGTGCGCTCAACATGACCTAAGAATCTATCACCGATTCCTAAACCTTCATGGGCGCCTTCTATTAATCCTGGAATATCGGCAATTACGAATTCTTTTTGATTAACGTAGACCACACCAAGATTCGGGTGGATCGTTGTAAAGGGATAATCAGCAATTTTTGGTTTAGCTCTAGAACAAATAGATAGGAAGGTTGATTTACCAGCATTTGGTAAGCCCACAAGCCCAATATCAGCAATTAATTTCAGCCTTAGCCATACTGCCAGCTCTTGACCAGGCCAACCAGGGCTAGTCTTTCTTGGTGAACGATTGGTGGCTGATTTAAAATGCGCATTACCAAAACCACCATCACCACCAATTAAGAATTGAAGTGTTTGACCGGGAGTTGTTAAATCTGCAAGTATGTCTTCTTTTTCTTCGGATAAAATTTCTGTTCCAATTGGAACTTTAATAATTAGATCTTCACCTTTACGACCAGTTCTATCTGATCCTTGACCATGATGTCCACGTTCTGCTTTGAAATGCTGTTGGTATCTAAAATCAATCAAAGTATTTGAATTGGCAATTGCTTCGAATATTACATGACCACCACGACCACCGTCGCCACCATTTGGACCACCGAATTCAATAGATTTCTCACGGCGGAAACTCATACAGCCACCACCGCCATCACCACTTTTTAAATATATTTTTGCTTGATCTAAAAATTTCATTTTATCTATTACCTAATATAATAACACAAAAGGGAAAGACTAAGCTTTCCCCTTTAAATCTTAACTTATTAAAAGCTAAAAAGCTTATTTTACGTCATTCGCAGGAATTACTGATACGAATGTACGGCCTTTAAAGCCCTTATGGAATTTTACAAAACCATGATCAGTTGCGAATAATGTGTGATCTTTACCCATTCCAACATTTTTATCTGCATAGAATTTTGTTCCTCTTTGACGAACAAGGATGTTTCCAGATAATACAGCTTCTCCACCATATTTTTTTACACCAAGTCTACGACCAGCCGAATCACGACCGTTATTAGAACTACCACCTGCTTTTTTATGAGCCATTTTGTTATCCTTTTTTCTTTAAAACTTAAAAATTAAGCTGCTTTTATATCTTTGATACGCAAGATTGTTATATCTTGACGATGACCTTTTTTACGACGGTAATTTTGACGACGCTTCTTTTTAAATACGATAATCTTTGGCCCTCTAGCTTGAGCAACAACTTCCGCAGTTACTGTTGCACCTTTAACCAATGGAGTACCCATTTTCGATTTTCCAAGTTCACCGACCATTAAAACTTCGTCTAATGTGATCTTATCACCTTCTTTAACGTCAAGTTTTTCAACTTTGATTACGTTATCTTTGGCTACTCTATATTGTTTTCCGCCTGTACGAATTACTGCAAACATATCATCATTCACTATTCTTAATTAATTTTAAATTACCAATCATGATTCTTATACTAATAAAAATTACGATCTACGAGTGGGCAATATACCCTTTATTTTATATAAGTCAACATTATAATTGCATTTTTAATAAAAAAAAAGCCCTTGTGAAACTTATCATACAAGGGCTTTTTTAGAAAGGGTGGGTAATCAAGCTTTGGGTTTCTCTTAGGGGAGTTTAACTTGTCTCGATTACCCTCGGTTTCTTTTGATTTGGGGGACCAAAAGACCGAATCTTAATTTAGTTATTTTATTATCTGGGCAAACTTTGACATAAAGGAAGCGCTATTGCAAGTTATTTTTAAAACTTTTAATTATGCAGCTATAGTTTTGTCTAATTCTTGTATAGTTTTCAATACGTTGGATACGTGATCTTTTACTTTCACTTTTCTCCAAATTTCAATTATTTTACCAGAATCATTAATTAAAAGAGTAGTTCTCTCGATTCCCATATATTTTTTACCGTACATAGATTTCTCTACATATACTCCATAAGCTTCGCAGATTTTAACTTCTTCATCACTTATCAATGTAAGGGGAAGGTCATATTTAGCTTTAAACTTATCATGTTTTTTCACAGAGTCTTTTGAAACCCCAATAATTTTTGTATTAAGTTTTTCAAATTCTTTTAAATGTTCAGTGAAGTCTAACGCTTCTTGGGTGCAACCGGATGTATCGTCTTTTGGGTAGAAGTATAAGACAACCATCTGCCCCCTTAAATCTTTTAATGAGATCTCTCCATCTCCATCAGTTTTTGCTGTGAATTCTGGAGCTTGGTCATTTATGTTTAAAATCATTATTAAATATCCTTTATTCTATTACGTTTATAATTCCTGCAAATTTTTTGTTTTTTGCAATTAGTTTCAAATTTTCCTTTGATAGGCTGCCATTTTTTACACTTATATAATGGTAGCTATCTATTTTAGATAGTCTGGTTATTAAGTTTTCAAGGCTATCGATCAATTCCCCGTCTTTATATAATTCAAAGACAGGAGTAGAGGTTATTGCTCTTATCTTGGCAATCTGCTCATTGCTTAACGCCATCCAGTTATTTATACCGCCAATGACAATATTATATTCTTCTTCTGCTTTAGTAAGAGTACTGATTTCTTCCATAAAGGTGTAATATTCTTCTATATCTTTAGAATCAATATTTAGGTTTAATCTAATAGAGGTAATGCTGTTACCAAGCATTTTCCATGTTTTGGCATTCTCTTTGATCTTGCTTAAGATAAGTTCCTGATCTCTTACACCATTTATATCATATACTAAGGTCAGCATTCTTTGAGCAAATAGATGGGCTTCATCTGGATTAGGGGTGAATTTAATAGAATCATCAGCTTCTTTTTCAAAACTACCTTGATAAACATAGACAGAATCATCTGATTCTGGCGCATTTTTAAAATTACCCTTTAAGTATTGAATACCGATATAATAGCTTCGGTCCTGATTCTTACCAAAATCCATTTTCTTAGAGAAATGTATAATTGAGCCACCAATTAAAACACATAAGACAACGCCGAATATTTCTTTTATTTTCATATTACTAAGTCCTTAATAAATATATAATTTCAATTAATTTTATAATATAAAAAAAAGTAATTTTCAAGACACTCATTATTGTGTATTATATATAAATTAATAAATAGTTCGGATATGTAAAAATAAATCTTGACATAAGCGAATGGCTTGTGTATAAAGTTATTCAAGTAAGGTTAAATGATTTATATTTCTAACACCGAATTGTTATAAAAATAAATTTAACTATGGTGAATATAAATTAACTAAAATATATAAATAAGCATTAAGGAGCATATATAATGTCAGACGATGATAGAAAAGTTGAAATTCAAGAAGAAATTACTAAAGTAAAAGAAGAACGTCGTGAAAGAGGAGATCTAAGCGTTGAAGTAAAGGATGTAGAACTTCCTGATGCTACGGATGTCTTGGGTAATGATATTGAAGATGACGGTAAGCCTTTAACTAGACAGGAACGTGCTGAAGCTGCTTCGTCAACTGATTTAAAACCTTACGCAGAAGAGACGGGTAAAAACAAAGAAATATATGATGCCTTGATTAGCCATCTGCATAATTTTCCAGATGATATTGATTCAGTTACTGAATTTGGTTCAAAGCCAGATGATGAACTTGCAACTACATCAGAGATTTTACAAGAGCAAATGGGTGACTTTACAACTATCATGGAAAATGCAGCTAAATCTTTAGAAGATTTCAAGCAAACAAAAGATGATAAACATTCAAAAGAACTTGATGAGAAATTCAAGTTATTTAGTAAAGAGAAAGCAGAAGAGCTTGCAAAAATTGGTACATCACATGCGAAGGGTTTCTTTAGTAAGTTTTTGAACAAGGCTGGTCTTCAAGGTAGTAGTGAAAAATTACAATATGAAATCACTCAAGGTATTGAAGATACAATTCCATTAGTTGAAATTAAAATGAAGTATTTAAAACATGATATGGAATCTATTTTGGCTTCAATGGACCCAATGAATGATAATTTAAATGAACTTGCGAAAGCAACATTGAGAGCAATTCAGCAGATCAATTACTTTGAAAAAGCCGGAGAAGAATTATTAGAGAGATATACAAAAGTTGTTGATACTGAGGATACAATGGAAATGGGTTATATCCAAGAAGCTCAACATTTAAACGATGGTAGAGCTGCTGATGTTGAACAAGCTATGAATATGTTGCAAAGAAGATTAACTGATTTAGCTAAAAGTAGACTTAAAAATCAGGATAGGCTTACAAAGCTTAAATTGAACAGAAGTGATCTGAAAAACATGGAATATACTATCAAGAATATTAAAGCGAATGAACTACCAGGCTTTAGACAGAACTTGACAGAAATGAAGCGTAACTTGGCTACTCTAACAATGGCTACAAGATTAGAAGAAGCACAAGATGTTATACAAGAAATAGAACAAAGAAATCATGAGATTGCTTTGGGTACTCATGAAGCTGTTCAAAACCAAGCTGAAAGAGCCCTTGATTCTATGGATGATGTTTTGGAAAGATCAAGAGAAACTCTTGCTGCTGCTGAAGATTCTGGTCAAGATAAAGAAGAAAGAAATGCTGCTCTTGAAGAATATAGAGGCAAGTTTAAAGATGCTACTCAAGATCTTATTGATGCTGAAAAAGATGCTGAAAGCAGAGGGTCCCTTGGAAGCGCAGATGATACAGAAGAGAGAAAAAGAAGACAAGAAAAGTTCAATGAAAAATCTGCTAATAATAAATCAAAAGGTAATGCAGATGTCTTGGATGATGTTTTGGGCAAAAGCGAAGTTGCTCAACCAAAGAAAAAGGCTCCTGGAAGATCTAGGTAGTTTAGATTATTAATTTAAATGGCTGGTAATATTCATAATATCAGCCATTTATTTTAATTTACAATAAAGTTTATGTTAAAATTTAATCTTGATAAAAGATTTAGGAGATAAAAATGGGTATGTTAGATAAATTCCGCAGTGGTGAAGATGATAAAAGTGAAAAAAAGAATGATGGTGAAAGTATATTTAATTCAAGTTTTGACTTAAAAGATGATTACCAAAGCTTCTATGCAGAAATTATGCGTTCAAGCGTATTTGATTTTAGAAATCCTATTTTGAGACAGCAAGCGGATGATAATATTGTTGAAGTACAACGTGTTGCGACTAAACTTGATGATAAAGATAAAAATGGTAATGACCAATGGGTTTTAACTGACCATATCGTTTATGATTTTAATGGTAAGGAACTTAGGAATACTGAGCCAGTTCTTGAAGGTGGTGAAACAATAAGCTTCCATGCTGTATTACTTAAAATGGGTTTATTTGAAGCTGAAAATCAGGCAAGAGAAGATTCAAGCCCAGAAGAAGTGATTGAAAAGCGTAAAGCAATAGGGGATGAATATTTTGTTAAATCTGCCTATATAGAAAATTTTGTTTTTGATGAGAATTTTATTCCTACTAAATTAGAAAAAGGTCAGATCATCACAAAAGGTATCTTTATTCATTTAGATTTAATAGAAGCAGAACAAATACGTAATGCAAATGAAGAAGACCCAAAATCTGTTCGTAACATGGAAAAAGGTGTTGCATTAGAAAGTTTTAATAAAATTGCAAAATCAAGAACGAATTTAGATGATATGCTTACTAAAGTAGTTGCCCTACAGCTTATGGATAAATTTGTTGGTCATATTGAGTTAGTAGAGCATAGTTTAAAAGAATTTATCGATAATTCAAAATCAGGTATTGATGCAACTGCAAATTCTTTTAAGCAATCAGCAAGTGCAGCATTAGAAGATGCGGATGATATCTTACCAAAATTGGCAAAAGAAGGTGTGGATACTAATCCTTTTGAGAAATTTACAGCTCAGGTTGAATTATATATTTCTCTGATGTATTCAAAAGTGATGATGGATGATTTACGCCAAGGCAATCTAAATAATGCTTCAGAAAAACGTGATTTGATAAAAGATGAAGTTAATAACGCGGAAGAACTATTTAGAAAAATGGGCGCAACTGATGGTGATGTAGATAGATTAAGAGGATTTGTTAATTCCCCAGAAGATTTAACAGTACCAAAAGAAATCTCAACATTTGTTGAAAGATATAAACAAAAAAGTAGCTTTGTAAAAAATGTAATGAAAAAAAGTCCAGCAAAGGCAAAAGTTCAGACAGTAATGAGCTCTGTTGCTGGTAAATAAAGTTGCTTGATTATATTGGAGGAAATTATATGAGTTGGTTCTCAAAAAAAGATGTTGCTGTTGAAAATGCGAAAGAATTAAAAATATCTGATTTTTTCCCAGAAGAGATAAAAGATCTGGGAATTTCAGGGGATAAGAATTATTTTCCATCTGAAACTATTGTTACTAATTCATATTATCTAGGTAATGATAAGAAGGTTTCTATATTTTTAACAATTGATATTACAGATGGTGATGCTATCGTAAAACTTGCTCATGTTAGGTCTCCTATGAATTCGGTAAAAGGAGAAGGTCCTATTATAGATACTGATTATGGAGATGTTGATGCGGTATTACAGGTTGCAGCAAAGTTTGAAGAATTTGCCAGAGCAAAAGTAAAAGCAAAAGAATGGCTAAGAGTTGAAAAACCATCTGAGACCAAAAACTATAGAGAATATGCAACAGAACAAGGTATCTTAGTCGATACTATGGGTAGATTACATGATCGCAATAATATCTTTGATAATGCATGGTTTGATGAAAGCCAATTTCAAGCTGATTTTAACAAGCAAGCTCAAATAGAAGAAAAAGCCAATAACCAAACTTGGGCAAATAGTATTATTGCTCAGAAATTGGAAGTATCTATTGCTGAAATAGCAACGAAGTTAGAGAATAATCCAGAAGATTATGAAGGATTTGAGGAGCTTAATAAGTATAAAGAGCACCTGACATTATCAGAATTTTCTAATTTGTTAGAAATTAAAGAAAAGTATTTTAAAAATATAGATAGTCTGAAATTGATGGAGAGTAAATTACTAGATGCTAATTATTGGTATTTATCAATATTAGATGATGCATCAAAAGGAAAAAATATAAGCTTTGATCTTCAAACTTTAGAAGTAAGTAAGGCTGAGATTTTTGAAATTGCAAGAGACTTGAAATTTAATGCAGAAGATAGAGCGATGCTTGAATCCTTAATAATGAATAAGGAAGAAATTCGTATAAGACATTGTGATGTAGAATCTATTTACGCAAAGAGAATTACCCCATTGGTAGAAAAAGCAAAAGAAACCGTAAAAGCAAAAGAAGCTGCAGATTATACTGTAATGTTAGAAGAAGCCTATGCAAGGAATGCTCAGAAAGACGACGATCTTGCTAATAATAAGCTTGAAATTAAATTAAAGGTAGAGCCAAGTGATGCTTCTAAGCTTGCTAGTCCTCCAAAGATTCCTAACAAGCCTAAAAATAAAACTGGCAGTACTGGTCCTGGTTAAGGTTTAATATTATTCTTAAATTTGTTCGCCATATGGAACCCAGATATTTTTAACTTGGGTTGAATGCATTAGATATTCTTTTTCTAAATATTCATCTTCGTTAAATAAATTGCGTTCCATGCCGTTATTTACCCAAGTTTGCTTTAGATTACCAATTGATAATTCTTCTGTAATTTGGCTAAGCTTTTTATCATTACTGAAACACCATAGAGCATCAAGATTATCATGTTCTGCTAATGTTTTAATAAGATCACTATGATTACCAGTTACAATGTTAATTACGCCTGCTGGTAAATCAGAACATTCTAATATTTGATAGAAATCAGTTGCTGATAAGCTATATTGTTCAGATGGAATAATAATTGCTGTATTACCCATTGCGATCGCTGGCATTACCAATGATATAAATCCAAGTAATGGGTTTTCATTTGGACAAATCATCCCAATTGCCCCAATTGATTCTTGCATTGCAATTGCGATTGCTTTCATTGGTGGAGTGTGAACTCTGCCTTCAAATTTATCACAATATGCGCCATAGCTGAATATACGTTTAATACTGGTTTCAACTTCTAACTTTGCATCTTTGGCAGAGCAACCAGTCATATCAACAATACGTTTGGCAAATTCATCAGATCGCTTATCTAAATTCTCAGCAATATAATAAATTATTTGAGCCCGTAAGTGATGGGCAGAATTATTCCATGATTTATAAGCTGATTTCGCAGCTTCCACAGCATTTCTGATATCTTTTCTGCTACCCAATCCAACTTCACCAACCAATAGACCTTTTGGATTTAATATATCCATATTGTAATTACCATCGGGTCTTGCTTGTTTGCCACCAATATACATTTTAGCAGTTTCATCAATTTGATTATTATCTAATTTACCAGTTTTTGTAATTGTAGTTATTTCTTTGGCTGGTTTTAATTTTGATAGATATCTTGGTTTTAAATAAGCATACATACCTTCAAATCCACCTTCACGACCAAAACCAGATTCTTTGTAACCACCAAAGCCGCAAGAAGCATCAAATAAATTGGCACTATTAATCCAAACAACACCGGATTTGATTTTCGGGGCAACATCCAAAGCCATATTAATATTATCTGACCAGATATTGGCAGCAAGCCCATATTTTGAATTATTGGCAAGTTCAACCGCTTCATCAGGAGATCTAAAGCTCTGTACAGTTAGGACTGGACCAAATATTTCATTATTTACAATCGCAGATGAGCTATAAACATCAGTTAAGATAGTAGGGCGGTAATAACAACCTTTATCAGGGCAGTTTTCCAATTGAATAATTGTCGCACCATCTTTAACCGCATCATTAACCATATCTGTAATACGCTTTAACTGTGTATCATTAACAACGGTTCCCATATCAATCGTTTTATCAAGGGGAGATCCCAAACGTAATTTATTCATTCTGGTGGTTAGTTTGGTGATTACTTTATCTTTAACGCCTTCTTGTACTAATAATCTTGAACCTGCGCAGCATACTTCACCTTGGTTAAACCAGATACTATCGACAATACCTTCAACCGCAGAATCAATATCTGCATCATCGAAGATAATAAATGGTGATTTACCACCAAGCTCCAATGTTAATGTTTTACCAGTACCAGCAGTATTTTTACGGATAAGTTTACCAATCTCGGTTGAGCCAGTAAACGCAATCTTCTTAATGTCTTTATGTTCTGTAATTAAGCCACCTGTTACACCATCACCTTGGACGATATTGATAACTCCATCTGGAATACCGGCTTCAACACAGATCTCTGCGAATAATATTGATGTTAAAGGAGTCTCTTCGGCAGGTTTCAATATAACTGCATTACCAGCAGCAATTGCAGGTGCGATTTTCCAAGCCAACATTAAAAATGGGAAATTCCAAGGAATGATTTGTCCAACAATTCCAATCGCTTCATAATCTTTAAATTCTTTATCTAATATTTGAGCCATACCTGCATGGTAATAAAAATGTCTAATTGCAGTTGGAATATCGGCATCTCTAGTCTCACGGATTGACTTACCATTATCTAAGCTCTCTAATACAGCAAATAGTCTTGCATTTTTTTGAATTAATCTTGCAATTGCATATAGATATTTTGCTCTCTCGAAACAGCTTAAACCCTGCCAAGTCTTTAAACCTGCTTGAGCAGACGTAACTGCCATGTCAATTACTTCTTTATCAGCAGCCTTTGCTTTTCCTAAAATTTCACCATTCTCTGGGTTATTGATTTTAAACTCTTCGCCTGCATCAATCCATTTACCACCGATGAAATGTTTAAAACCTTTACTATGGCTTTTTAACCATTTATCAGCTTCACTTCTATCTTCCATAGCAACACCATAATCCATTGTCTCGAAAATTTCTTTTACTTGGTTAGCACTCATAATAATTCCCCTTATCCGATTGGATGTCTGTTAGCTGCAGAATATCTGCCTGTTACAAAATGTTCTAATTGGCGTTCAATATCACCTAATAGGCTAGATGCACCAATTCTAAATAAATCAGGCTGTAACCATTCATTACCAAGCTCTTCTTTCATCAAGAATTGGTAACCTAATATATCTTTTGCCTTGCTTATACCGCCTGCTGGTTTATATCCGATTTTAAAGCCTGTTTGCTCTAAATATTCACGCATCATACGAACCATTATCATTGAGACGTTTAAATTGGCATTTGTGCTTTCTTTACCAGTGGATGTTTTAATAAAATCAGCCCCTGCCATCATTGAAATCATGCTAGCTTTGGCAACATTACGCATTGTTGCAAGTTCACCAGTTGCGATGATTGATTTTAAATGAGCATCACCACATGCTTCTCTATATGCTTTTACTTCATCATATAATGCTTGCCAGTTTTGGGTTAGGACATGTGATCTAGTAATTACAATATCAATTTCTTTAGCACCTGCTTTAACCGAAGCTTTAATTTCAGCTAGTTTTGTGCTCATCGGTGATAAACCATGTGGGAAGCCTGTAGATACTGCGGCTACTGGAATATTTGTACCTTCTAAAGCTTTAACTGCGGTCTCTACCATTTCATGATAAACACAAATTGCACCAGTTGTTATATTTGGTAAGCCTAATTCTTCTAATAAATGCCTGCTAACTGGAAATTTGGCTTTGTTACAAAGTCTTTTTACTCGTTCAACCGTATCATCACCACTTAATGTAGTTAGATCAATACAAGTAACAGCTTTTAATAACCAAGCCGCTTGATTAGCTTTTTTAACAGCACGTCTAGTAGTAATAGTTTTAGTTCGGCGCTCAACAGCATTTAAGTTAACGTAGATATCATCAATCCAATCCAGATTAAGCTCTGTACCCTCGTTACGTTTATGAGCATGATTATCGCTTATTGTATGAAGTTCTACCATTAATTGTTCCTTTTAATTATTATGCTTGAATAATAAAGATAAATTTGCTTTTTTGCAAGAAAACGTTTATACGTAATTAATTATCGCTAAATCTAAATGAAACCGTATTGTTTACTTGCATTGAAAAGTAATTTACGATTGATTTTATATGAGATAAAACAAGGCTATTTTATTTGAAAATGGCTAGATTAACAGAAATTAAGGTATTATGAATGGGATTTGAAGTATTAGGGCTTGGCGATAAATTGTTAAAAGCTATAAATGAATCTGGCTATACAACACCAACTGAGATACAGAAACAAGCAATTCCGATTACATTAATGTGCCGCGATGTATTAGGTATTGCCCAGACTGGTACTGGTAAAACAGCAGCCTTTACTCTGCCAATGATTGAAGTCTTAGCTGGCGGTAAAGCGAAAGCTAGAATGCCAAGATCATTAATCCTTGCACCAACTAGAGAGCTCGCAATTCAGATTGCTGATGAATTTGATAAACATGGTAAATATCATGATCTATCAAAAACTGTGCTTGTTGGTGGAACATCAATGTTTGATCAGGTAAGAGAACTTGAAAAAGGTGTGGATGTATTAATTGTAACTCCAGGGCGTTTCTTGGATTTATATGATAGAGGTAATATATTGCTGGCTGATATGAAGATATTGGTAATCGATGAAGCGGATAGGATGCTTGATATGGGATTTATTCCTGACTTGGAACGTATTGTTTCTTTATTGCCACCTTTGCGTCAAACTTTATTCTTCTCGGCTACTATGCCAGATGCAATTAAGAAGATTGCTGATAAATTCTTATCTAATCCAAAACAGATAAAAGTTGCTAGACAATCCAGTACTACAGATAATGTTGAACAGTTTATAATGAACTTACATTACAAAGAAAAGCTAGATACTCTAATTGAAATGGCATCATCAAAAGAAGTTGAGAATGCTTTTGTATTCTGTAACCGTAAAAAAGATATATCGGGTGTATGTAGGGGATTAGAGAAAGCAAGATTAAATGCAGGTGAAATGCATGGCGATATGGATCAGAAATCTAGGGTAGCCACATTAGATGCTTTTAAAACAGGTGAGATTAAGTTCTTGGTATGTAGTGATGTTGCAGCTCGTGGTATTGATGTTGATGGTGTATCTCATGTGTTTAACTATGATGTGCCAATGAATGCAGAAGATTATGTGCATAGAATTGGTAGAACGGGTAGAGCAGGTAATACGGGTAAGGCTTATATGTTTGTTACTAAGAGCGATACAAAGTTTTTAGATGGTATTCAAGATCTGACTAAGCAAAAATTAAATGAATATAAACTTGGTAAAAACACTAGTGCTATTAGTAATAAGTCTGAAAGTGTAAGCAAGCCTAAAAAAGAATATTCAGATAATAAGCCTAAGAAGGAATATATCGATAATAAACCTAAAAAAGAGCATTTGGATAAGAAAAGCAATAATAATCAAAATCCTAAACAAGAACCTCTAGCAGATAATAATGTAAAAGGTTTTGGTGATGATGTTCCTTTATTCTTCCGATAAATAAATTATCAGAGATTAAGGTTAGCCATGTTTCAGATAGAAAAAAATAATTACAAGTTAATAGACAATGTTAAACAAGCTCTATTAAGCTCTGTTTTTGTGGGCTTTTTATCTTTATCTAGCCCTGTATATGCTGAGAGCGTTAGCAATTCACCAGTGAAGTTTAGCTCAAATAGTTTAGAACATGATGAGAAGGCTAATCGGATAACTGCAATAGGTGATGTGGAGCTTGAACAAGCAGGTCAGATTATCAAGGCAGATAAGATCGTATATAATATAAATATCGATAATGTAATTGCATCAGGTAATGTTACTTTGCTTGATACCAATGGCGATGTCCATTTCTCTGAATATATAAGTTTAAAGAATGAAATGAAAGATGGTTTTGCAAAAGAGGTAAGATCTAGGCTAAGCGATGGTTCAAATTTCTGGGCAAAAGAGATTGAGCATAAAGACGGTATTAAAACCACAATGAAAGATGCCACTTACACACCTTGTAAGATATGCGAAGAGAATCCAGATAAAACCCCTCTATGGAGGCTTAAGGCAGCAGAAGCTACATTGGATGAGACAACTAATGAAGTTAGGTATAAAGACGCTAAATTAGAACTATTTGGTGTACCTATTGCATATACTCCAATCTTTGTTCACTCAGGTCCTAATGTAAAAAGAAAAAGTGGATTTTTAAAACCAAAGGCTGGTTGGTCGAGTGAGCTTGGAACATTTGTAGAGAGTAGCTATTATTGGGATATAGCCGAGAATAAAGATGCCACATTTAATATTGAGCCTACAACAAGACAGGGTGTATTAACCAAAGCACAATATAGGCATAGATTTAAAAATGGTAAGGTGAATTTAAATACATCGGTTGCCCTTAACTCAAATAGAACAGAAGAAGATGGTAGGATTGAAGAGAATAAAACCAGAGCAAATATATTTGCCGATGGCTTATTTGATTTGGATGATAAATGGCGGGCAGGTTTTGATGTGCAGAAGGCCACTGATAAATCTTATCTAAGGCTATATGATATAAGTAACGAGAATGTCTTGGAGAGCGAGATATACGCAGAGAGATTTTCAGGCCGTAATTATTCAAGGGTAAGTGCATTAAATTTCCAAGATATAAGAGAAGGCGTTAATGTAGAACAGCCAGATCTAGTTCCTAATATAGAACATAGGATGATAGGTGAGCCAAACTCAGCCCTTGGTGGTAGATGGAGTGTTGATACAGGGCTTGTTAATCTAGTTAGAAGTGATGATGATCAAGATGTTACAAGAGCAAGTTTAGATCTAGGCTGGCAGCGTGAATTCATTGCTCCGAAAATTGGTTTAAAGACAAGTATTAATGCCAATCTATTAAATGATTATTATTTAGTTAGAGATAGCGATGCAGCAAAGACAAATTCAGCATTAAGCAGTAATACCGAAGAGCTAAGAACAATTCCAAGGCTTCATATCAAATCAAGCTTACCAATGGTAAATAGCGGTAATAGGGTTCAAACAATTATCGAGCCAATCATGTCTGCAACAATTGCAGAGAGATTAGACGATAATGATCATGACATCCCAAATGAAGATAGTATTGATACGTCATTAGAGGTAACTAATCTATTCGATTCAAATCGCTTTACTGGATCAGATAGGCAAGAGGATGGTAAACATGTAGCCTATGGTCTGAAAGCTGGGTTTTATGATTATAAGGGAAGCTATATAACTGGCTTAGTTGGTCAGAGCCATCAATTTAAAGAAAGCAATCTATTCCCAGATGGATCAGGCTTAGAAAATAAACAATCTGATATAGTAGCAGAGATTGATTCATCGATACTTGGGCATTTAGACTTAAATTACCGCGTACAGTTAGAACATGATAATTTCAAAGCTAAGAAACATGAATTAAATGCAAAAGCTGCGATGGGTAGATTTACTGCTCATACAAGATATCTATTGGCAGATGCAGTAGAGGGAACCAATATAACAGAGAGTAGGGAACAATTATTATTAGGTGGTGGTTACCGCATTAATGATGATTGGCGAGTAAGGGCAGCAGCTTTGCGTGATTTTGGTGATGATGATCCCGGATTACGCTCAGCATCGGCGGAGCTTTCTTATATTGATGAATGTTTCACTTTCTCTTTATCAGGGATTAGAGATTTATCTAATGATTCAACAGGTAGCAGTGAGACAAAATTCTTGGCCAGAATAGGACTTAAGAATATCGGAGAAATTAGCTCTCCAGAATGGCTAGTTCGTGGTAACGATACAGACGAATAATTTATAATATATCGGCCTGTTCTTAAATGAAACCTTAACCTTTACTTGTATGAAAAAGCAATTTATTATACGACATCAATTATTTAAAGACTTGTTTGGAAGTAGTTACAAAAATGACCTTTGACATTAACCCAGAAATCCATATGTGGTTTGGTATTGCCCTAACCTTTTTAACATTTGTGTCTTTTGCCCGCGAAAAATGGCCTCTGGAAATTACAGCTGTTGTCTTATTATCAGTATTGTTACTATTTGGTAATCTATTCCCATTATTGGATGAAACTGGCGATAACATGTTGAATGCAAAAACCTTACTAGTAGGTTTTGCCAATCCTTCCCTTGTTGCGGTGATTGCCTTATTGGTTATCGGGCAAGCCTTGGTACAGACGGCGGTATTAACCCCCATTACCAATAAATTCCTACGCTTAAAAGATCGAATGGCAATATTAGGTTTGATATCTATCTTCTTTTTGGTGGTAACTGTATCGGCATTTATGAACAATACGCCATTGGTAATTATTGCTATACCTATATTACAAGCCTTGGGCTCACGTATTGGAATATCATCAGCAAAGCTTATGATGCCTTTAAGTTTCGTTGCCATCCTTGGTGGTATGACGACCCTTGTTGGTTCATCAACAAATATGTTGGTATCAACTGCGTTAAACGATCTTGGTTACGAAGAATTCAGCTTCTTTGATTTTACAATACCAGGTGCAATGCTTGCAGGGGTTGGGATTGTATATGTTTGTTTTGTAATGCCGTATTTATTAACGGATAGATCTTCAATGTCAAAAGACTTAAAAGAAGAGAATAAAGAATTTATTGCCGAGCTTGATATCCATGAAGATAGTAAGTTAATTGGTGATACATTTACCGAAGATCACTTTGAAAAACTACCTGAGATATCAGTTAAAATGGTACAAAGAGATGGAGTTTTAATATTACCACCATTCGAAGATTATGAAATTGCTGCCAAGGATATTTTAATAGTTGCCGCTACAAAAGAAACTTTGTTTGATTTACTTGCAATTCATCCTGGATTCTTATTATCAGAAAAAGAAAAAAGCAATATTAGAAGTAAATCAATTGGTGCTGATATGTTGACATCGGCGATGGATGACATGTCAGAAGATTCTGTGCCAGAAGATAATCAAACAGAAAAAATTGAAGAGCCAGATACAACAGGTGAAAAAAGTCGAGTTTTATTGGAAATAATGATAACTCCAAATTCAAGATTAGTGGACAGATCAGTTGCTCAAATAGATTTTGAAAAGAATTACCATTGCATGGTTTTGGGGATTGAAAGACAGTCAAATGTTGTAAGGCGCCGAGTTCACCAAATGCGAATTGAATCTGGCGATGTTATGTTGGTGGCAGGGGATAGAGATGATCTTAGGCAGTTAAACGATTCAAAAGATATTATTGTACTTGCAGGAACTAGGATGGAGATACCAGAAACTGAAAAAGCTCCACATGCAGGAATTATATTCTTAACAACTATTATCTGTGCCGCAACTGGTATATTGCCAATTGCTGTTGCCGCAGTTGTAGGGGCAGTATCAATGCTTGTATTTGGTTGTTTAAATGTAAGACAGATGGTACGAGCTTTTGATCGGAAGATTTTCTTCCTTGTTGGCTCCGCCTTGGCTTTGGGTTCAACTTTGCAATCTACAGGTGGCGCAACATATCTTGCCAATTTATTGTTAGAATTAGAAATTATCCAAGATCCATTTATGGCAGCATCTTTATTATTTATCATTGTGGCAATTGCAACCAATCTTCTAACTAATAATGCTTGTGCGATTTTGTTTACACCAATTGCGGTTAATTTAGCCCTTCAAATCGGGGTGGATCCAATGATCTTTGCAACAACTGTGGTCTTTGCTGCCAATTGTTCTTTTGCGTCACCAATTGGTTATCAAACAAATTTATTAGTAATGGGACCAGGGCATTATAAGTTTAATGATTTTGTTAAAGCTGGTATACCTCTTGTAATAGTTATTTGGATAGCATATTGTTTCCTTGCGAAATTTTATTATCATTTATAGAAAGGATTAAATTAGTAAGATGAGTTTTTCTAGCTACGATCCAGGTGGAAGATATAGAAGGCGTGGTCAAAACCGCAGAAATAAATTTTTAAAAGGAATGTTTTTCCTGATGATAATTTGTGGTGCATGTTATTGGCTCGGCGGTGAAATGGTAAAAGCAAGTGAACATGCTTTTAAACAACAAGCCTTCACATTAAAATCTGAGAGAGAGAATCTAGAAAAAGTTTTAACTGAGTTGCGAGCAAAAGTTCAGACATCATCGGTTAGATTTAATCAATTAAAAGAAAAATACGATAATGAAGTACCAAAAGGCGATTTAAAACTTGTAACTGATTTAGCCAAGAAACAGCTTGATGACGGTATTGATAGTAAAAGATTATTATTAGCAGTTAGAACTGCAAGACCACCAAGGAATTGTTCTGATCCAATCAGCAAAAGATTTATTGTAAAAACAAAAGCATATAGAGGTCCTGTAAGCTATGTTGCTTTTGCAAGAGGTGCGGTTACAATAACTGGAGCTGGAAATGCTGCGGTTAATTCAAGCGGTAAGTTAGAATCATGGTTTGACCCAGGCAAGGAAGTTGCAATAAAATTTACTAGTCTTGGTGGCAAAGACGTCATCAAAAAATCCTTATTACCAATTCATCATTCAATGATTATTGGCAAGAAAGAACATCGTTTTACTTTGGCTAAAGGCAATAGATCTTTTATCTCTGTAACTTCTGATAGTTGTGATTATCCTTAATTTTCAAAGGATATCTCTGGCACTAAACTACAATATTAAAAATTGGTAGTTTATATAGTATTAGATTCAAATAAACATAACAATAGAATACATATATCTTAAAAGTTGAGCTTTTAACTTTTATATGTTATAGTAGTTGTATTATTGGGAGTTAGTAAATGCAAAAAGAAGATAAAATAGAAGAATTAGGAATTGAACTTATTAAGCTTATAAGTGGTAAAGATAAATCTGATAAACCATTTTATGCTTATGTAAGAATATTTTCTGAAAAATTAGAAGAGTTTACTAATTTAGATAATTCATATGATTTGAAAAGTATTAATGTATCTGAATATGGAGAAATAATAAAATCTGGCTGGGGAAAAACCCCAAGTGAAGAAGTAAAAGAATATATGAAAGAAAATCATAATTGCTTAGAAGAGTTCGAAGAAATATTCGAAGCAGAATTTTCAGAAAATATAAAAAAGACCGAAGATAGACTTAAAATAATAGAAGAAGGATAATTATATATGAGTATCATAGCAGGCATGAATATTGCGGGAGATCTACCAGATTTAAATTCGGGTGTATCTATAGAAAAAACTGTAAATCAAGGAGTAACAAGTAAGGGTTCAAATAACGCCTTTAATAAATCAGTTGCATTACTTGTAGGCGGTACTGTTGCTATGCTTGCTTCTGCTCCTATAGCTATTTCTATTGGTCTGGGTGTAGGTCTTGCTGTTGGTACCGCTTTATGTGGTGCGGGTATGCTTACTACGATGGCAGGTTCTGTTGAAGCAGGGGTAGAGAATGCAAATAGTGAAAAAGAAATAATAAAAAAAATGGAGACTTTGAGAGAAGTTCAAATGGAAGGGTTTGTAAATTCAATTGATGAAAAATATGGGAAAAACGAATTAGTTACTGATTCTACTGATTTATCAACTCTACTTATGGTTAGTGATAGCCATCTTAAAAAATTAGGACCAAAAATACAGTCTCAGATTATACAAATACAATCTTCGTTAATTAATGATGCTTTTGCATTAAAGCAAGATATTGAAATAATAACACCAGAAAGCAACGAGCAAGCGATAGAAAAATTACCAGAGCTTATGGCGGCTAGAGATAACCTTTTAGGTAATCGGGCAGTCAATATGTCTATGGGTGATGCGTTAATGAAAATAGGAAATGATTATAAGAATATTGAAGGCGGTGAAAAAGCAGGTTTCAGTGATAATGGAAAACTTACTGGAAAGCTTTATGGAGCTATGGCGGTTGCTGCTGGTGCTTCTCCTACACTCATGGTAGTCTCATTCGATACTTTTGTTATGACTGTTACTGCAACTCTTTTAGCAGGGGGTTTTGTTCCTCTTACTAAAGGAATTGATGATTTAAAAGATTTAAAAATTAATAATCAATTTATTGATGGTATTAATGATAGAATATCAGAAGAACAGGATAATCCTGGAAATTCTAAATTTGAGACATTAACTTCATTTGATCCAGAGGATAAAATGAGAGTAAGAAGCAGTTATTTTGATGCCCAAGAATTAAATAATATTTCAATTTCTTCTTCTAAATTTGCAGTAGAATCAACGCAAGGTGATAGAGCAAAACCAGATGTAAAAGTCTCAAGAGACCTTAAATCTTAATAAGATTAGATTTACTCCGATGTTATAATCATATATAATGAACTCAACATTAATTTATAATGGAGTTTAAAACTATGATTATTAACAAAGGACTACAACAACTACTACAAGAAATAAAAGACCCAAGACGAGATATATTTTTAAAAATATATGAAGATCACAAAGAATTATTCCATCAGGCAAAAGGTTCATCTTATAACCACCAAACTTGGGATGGCGGATATGCAGATCATATCGCTGAAGTTCTACGGATTAATGATATTACCTATGATAGTTTATCAAAACTACGGGAATTACCCTTTTCAAAAGATAGTGCAGCTATCGCTTTATTCTTACATGATATTGAAAAACCGTTCCGCTATGGAATAGGTACAGATGATAGATGTGATAAATGGCATAAGATATTCAATGATAAATCGAAAGACTGGGAAAAAGTTAAATGGGATATAATTGCCGATTTACAAGCTAGATATGGTTTTGACCTAACTGATGACGAAATTAATGCGTTGAAATATACGCATGGAGAAGGCTTAGACCATCAAAAAGGAATTAGAGTAGCAAAGCCGCTCGCCGCACATGTTCATCACTGTGACAATATAAGCGCTCGTATCTGGTATGATAAAGGTAGGGGGCTATCTATTGCGAATATAAAAAAATGAAGTAAGCCATAAGAGCTACTTCATTAATTTATATATATTCAAATATTTTAGGTATAGGCTGTTATTTAACTTGGAAGTTATTTAACAGCAATACTACCATCATCAGCAACATAATACTGACCTTTAGACATGTTTTCGATTAACTTTTTACCAGCTTGTCTTTGGATTGCAAGGACGCTAACGCCGTGTTTTTTTGCCAAGCCTTGGTATTTTTCCATTCTTTTGGAATTAATAGAAGTTACAAGTGCTGAGATGCTCGCAGAGTTTTTTACCGCGATTAATAAACCATCTGGCTTCTCACCAACTAAACCCCTTGCTTTTGCTTCTGCTAAGCTAATCTCTGTAACTTCTATATAAGATTTCAATTCTAAATTCTGTATAGTATTAACATTGATTGCATGGGCAGATGTTATAGCCATGGTTGAGATTGCAATTGCAATTAAGCTTGTTTTTAATGTGTTCATTTTTATATTCCTTTAGTTTTCTAATCCAAATAGATCTGGATCATCTGCGAAGATATCTTCGATGTCTTTATCAATTTTAACTCTTACTTCTTGTTCAATTTTGATATTCAAATTGATTTCAATTGGCTTATCTGGGGCTTGTACTTTAACTGTTGGAGTACAATTTGTAATGAATCCCAATGTTCCAATAAGAAGTATTATTTTATAGATGCTTTTAATTTTCATTTTTTTTCGACTCATAGTTTTTAATCTGTTTATTTATTGTATCAGGAAGTTTGTAAGCACCCAAATTATATTTTATAACATTTTGTAAACTACCTTCTAATACAAGGTTTAATTTCACTTCTCTGCCATCAAAGAAATCAGGATTATGACCGCTAGCTTTCAGCTCAATTTTTTGGCCAATGAGGTCATCATCGATTTTTAATTGCAGATCTTTATAATTAAAACTTTCCAATACAGTCCGCAGATAAGTTATATTTTCATTATCCGCATTTTTTAAAAATTCAGGCATTGAATCAACACTATATTCAATCAAGCCACCTTGTGGGGAGGTCAGCAAGCCATCATGCAAAGCAAATGATAGATCATCACGAATTGTAAGTGGGATTGTACCTGTAACAAATCCAGAAGCTGTAACCCCCTTTAATGTTGCAATTTCAAATATATTTTGTAGGTTTAAAGCATCAATTTCTAAAATTATTTCAGTATTCGGCTTGTCTAAATTCATTTTAAAAGGTCTAGACTTAATTGTGCCACCTGCGATCTCTAGCGATGCTTTATTCACAGTTAAATCCTTATCCTTTAATGAGATATTCATTAAAACATTACCAAATGGAAAATCTTCGCCAAAAGATTCAATTGAGATATCTTGTTTATTAATTGTAATAGGGGAGATATCGCTTATCTTGGCAACTGTATTTATGTTTTTTAAGGAAATGTCATCAGTATCGATACTAAAACTCTTTAATAATAGATCACCTTTGCCATCAATTTTATTTTTATTCCAAGCAATATTACCTCGATAACCAAAGCTACCTTTGGCATTATTGACCTTATTTTTTAGCATAGGTAGGAGATCATCTGGTTGGATATTATTATTAAAAGTAAACTCTTCTATATCCAGATTAACATCACCTTTATTAGATTTAACATTATGTTTGCCATTGAAGCTAATATTGACTTTGTTTTTAATAACGGCCTTACCATTTAACTTGATCTGCTTATTTAAATCACCGGATAGCTTAATATTACTATTGAATTTAGGTAGTTTAACATCAACACCATTTATCATTATATTATTTGCATTAATGGTACTATTAATCACCGCTAGGTTTTTTAAATCGCCTTTTATATTAAAACTATCACTATCAATTTTATATCTATCGTATTTTGCAAATAGATCTCCTGCATCTGTTTTAAAAGTAATTTTCTTAAATTCTATATCAGAATTAATATCAATCTTTCCATTATATTTAATCTGGTCTTTACCATGATAAAGCTCAAGCCCGACTGGCAATTTTATCTGTATTTTTTCTTTATCTATTAGTTTAGCAATGATGGACGATTTACTTGATTTTATTGTGGTTTTTATAGTTTTGCCTTGGATAGAACCTACAAAATCAATATTATCATTTGACTTTAATTCAATGATATTATCTTTTTGGCTAAACTTAAATTTGGAAGAGATATTGGCTTTTTTGATATAATTCTGAATTGATAAATTATTGGTCTTTAAAGAAATATCGCCTGACAACTCTTTCCAATCTTGTGCATTGGCAGTCATTTCTTGTAAGCCATTAATATTCAGCTTTAGATCAATATCTCCTGATAAATCTTTGGCAAATTCTTGTTTTATATTTTCTAAATTAGTAGCAATTAATTCTATTTTACCTTGTAATTTTAGCATCTCATCTTCTGCTTTAGCTAAATTAAGATCAATATTAAATGATGAATTATCAGTTACCCCAGATGACTTTAATTGCTGTTCTTTATTATCACCATGATATTTAAGTTTAATATTTTCAAAAGGTATTTCTAATAAATTCAACTCTTTAAATTTCAAATCAGCCGATTGGGCGCTATTAGATAATAAGAACTGACCCGAGCTGTCTTTGACTTCTATCCCAAATAAATTAAGATCCAATTTCTTAATATTCGAGACAATATTATATTCAAAATTATCTTTTACTTCACCAGATAGCTTAATATCAGTAGATAGGTTTTCATGATTATTCTTTACGGATGATTTTATATTAAATGAATTATCATCTGATTTTTCAATTAAGGAAGTTATATTAAATTTGAAATTGCCAAATTGGCTAAATAAACTTAAATTGCTATCTAATATTTGGATAATATCAATTGGGATATTTAAAGGGGTCTTATCGCTATTTTCAGATTTAAAGCTAATGGTTTGATCAATTATTTTTATATTATCATTACTTAAATATGTGTTGATATCTGCCTTGGCTATTATTAGTTCCTTGATCTGCTTATTTTTATAGTCAGGGATTATTTTAATACGAGAGATTATGTCTTTATCAGTTATCTTGATATCATTAAATTCGATGGATTTAGTATTCAAGCTTAACTTCCCAATCTGAAATTCTGAAAAACCTCGTTTATGCAATTGGCTTTCAATTACGTTTTTAAGAATCATTGGGGCGGCAAATAGGACTATCCCTATCAATATAAAGACAAATATTAATGAATAGAAAATTCGCTTGGGAGCTTTATTCTTCTTTTTATCTTGATTATTCAAATCTTTATCCATCTTTATTTATGCTATGCCTTATTATAATGAAATTATTGCTACTATTTTTTATTGTCATTATACAAATAATGTTTCATATTCCGAGAGTAAAATTAAATTAACTATGGAGAATTACAAATGTTTATAAGCCCAGCCTTCGCATCAGACGCGGTAGAAGCAGCATCAGAACCAAATGCTTTGATATCTTTCATTCCTTTATTGATAGTATTTGTTATTTTTTATCTAATGGTGATCAAGCCACAGAATAAAAGAATTAAAGATCATAGAGGAATGGTATCCAACCTTAGAAAAGGCGATAAAATCGTAACTCAAGGTGGGTTGTTAGCTGTTGTTAAAAAACTTGTTGGTGAAGATGAAGTGTTATTAGAGCTAAGCAAAGGCGTTGAAGTAACTGCTTTAAGAAATTCAATAATGTCGACAAGATCACTATCTGCGCCAGAGCCAGAAGATGCAAAAGTTAAAGCAAAAGCTAAGACTGATGTAAAACCTGCTCCTAAAGCAAAGACAAAGGCAAAAGCAGTTAAAAAATAGATTAAGTTTTTTAGTTATTTAATATAGAGAGTAGTCATGGTTCATTTCGAAAAATGGAAAATTATTTTATGTGCGCTAGTTGTTGTGTTTGGCTTTGCTTATGCTTTACCAAATATCATTAATGTCGATAAATTACCAAGCTTTATGCCACAAGATAAAGTTAGCTTAGGTTTAGATTTACAAGGTGGCTCGCACTTATTAGTCGAAGTAGATACAAATATAGTATTTAAAGAGCGATTTGAATCAATGGAAGATGGCATACGCTCAGAATTCCGTGCAGAGAAAATTGGCTATACTGGTCTTAATGCTGGAATGGAAAGCTTGAAATTTAAATTGCGTGATTTGGAAGATAGAGAAGATGCATATAGTATTGCCAAAACTATCGAAGAAGATCTTGAAATAAATATTGAAGATAATGGTGAGTTTACAATTAGCTTTTTACCACAAGGCGTTACTAAGATTAAAAACCAAGTGATTGCCCAATCAATGGAAATTATCCGTAGGCGTATTGATGAAACTGGAACAAAAGAGCCAGTAATTCAACAGCAAGGGTTAAATAGGGTAGTTGTACAATTACCAGGAGTTGAGAACCCAGAGGAAGTTAAAAGATTAATTGGTAAAACTGCAAAAATGTCATTCCATATGGTTGATGATGCAGCATCTAATACTGGTAAAACATCACCAAGTTCGAAGAAGCTACCTTTAGCAGAAGATAATACTCAGACAATTACGATTAAAAAAAGATCTCTATTAACTGGTGACATGTTGGTTAATTCACAACCTTCATTCCAAGATGGTCGTCCAGTGGTTAGTTTTAAATTTAACGCAGTTGGTGCAAAAAGATTTTGTGATGTTACTCGTAAAAATGTGGGACGCCCATTTGCAATTGTATTGGATAGTGAGGTTATTAGTTATCCAAATATAAATGATGCAATTTGTGGTGGTGCTGGAATAATTTCTGGTGGTTTCTCAGTCGAAGAAGCAAATGATCTATCATTATTATTGCGTGCTGGTGCATTACCTGCTCCATTAAAATTTGTTGAAGAACGCACGGTTGGTCCAAGCCTAGGTGCGGATTCAGTTGCTGCGGGTAAAATTGCAAGCTTAGTTGGTATGGCTTTGATATTAGTATTTATGTTCTTAAGCTATGGCCTATTTGGTTTATTTGCCAATGTTGCTTTGATTATCAATATGATTTTAATCTTTGCTTTATTATCAAGTTTGGGTGCAACATTAACTCTACCTGGTATTGCTGGTATCGTCCTAACAATCGGTATGGCAGTTGATGCGAATGTATTAGTGTTTGAAAGAATAAAAGAAGAAATCAGAGCCAGAAGAACTCCAATCTCTGCAATAGATTCTGGTTATTCACAAGCATTATCAACAATTGTTGATGCGAGTATTACAACCTTAATTGCTGCATTCTTATTATATAGTTTCGGATCAGGTCCAGTTAAAGGGTTTGCTGTTACATTGGGAATTGGGATCATGACTTCAATGTTCTCAGCGATTATGTTGACACGTTTGATGGTCGTTTTTTGGTTAAAGAAAAATAAACCAAAAACTCTATCTTTATAAAATATTACAAGGATTTAATTAAATGCTTAAATTAGTACCAAATGAAACAAACATAGATTTTCTGGCAAAGAAGAACTTGATGTTTGTAATCTCAATTATCTTAGTTGCAATTTCAATATTCTCTGGATTTAAAAATGGTTTAAATTTTGGAATTGATTTTACTGGTGGAACCTTGGTTGAAATTAGAACCCAAGAGAAAATGGATATAACTGATTTACGTGCAAGATTAGACGGATTAGATATTGGTAACCCAACAATCCAGCAATTCGGTTCAGATAATGAAATATTAATCCGTATTCCAGAACAATCTAATGGTGAAGATGCACAAAAAATTGCAATGGCATCTGTCCGCGCAGAATTGGGCGATAAGGTTGAGTATAGACGAGTTGAGTTCGTTGGCCCACAAGTAGGTAAAGAATTAATCAGCGCAGGTGCTAAGGCATTCTTCTTTTCATTAGCTGGCATATTAATCTATATCTGGTTACGTTTTGAATGGCAATTTGGTATTGCGGCTGTATTGGCTCTTGCTCATGATACATTCCTAACTATTGGTTTATTCTCAATTACCCAAATGGAATTTAACCTATCCACTGTGGCTGCTGTTTTAATGATTGCTGGTTATTCGATAAATGATACGGTTGTTGTATTTGATAGAGTGCGTGAGAATATGCGAAAATTCGTTAAAAGACCGCTTAGCGAAGTTTTTAACCTATCTTTAAACCAAACATTGTCTAGAACAATCATGACATCGGTTACAACAATGCTTGCTTTAGTTGCTCTATGGGTATTTGGTGGTGAAGTAATCCGTGGATTTATTAATGCTTTGATCTTTGGTATTATAATTGGAACATATTCATCAATCTTTATTGCAACCCCTTTATTAAGCTTCATGAAATTACAAAGACGCGAAGTCAAACTAGCGGAAGAAGAAGCTGAAGCAGTTTAAATAAAAAAAGAGCTTTAGATAGCTCTTTTTTTGAAGTTTATTGATATTTCTACTTACTAGACTTTAAGCTTCTGTCTATATTAATCTTACCTGGTCTATTGTTATCAGTTAGCTTTTCTTCTGTATATTCTTTGTCTAATTTAAAAAACATAGTTTTCTCTCTAAAAGTAATTTCCTTAACAAAAGGGTATTGCTCTTTAACCTTTCTCTTTAGATCGGTAAAAGCAGAATCATTATCATTAACTTTTAAATAACCACGTAGGTTAATATTAACTTCAATATGTGCACGCTCTTGATTAAGAAGAATCGCAGAGGTAAGAGCAGATTCTAAATTGGGTAATACTTTTTCATTAAATATACCGCTTAATGCCTTTTGCCTAAACTCATCATAAGTTCTAGCTGTGTTCTTTTTAGACTTATTATCCATTATTTTACCCTTAGAGTTAGAATATTATGTTTTCAAATTAATAAATATATGCGGTTTACGAAGATTGGCAGCGGAGTGACATTGGACATCGGACACTGTACCAGTTTCCATTAACTCTTTTTTTAATTCTACAAAAGCAGAATCTGTTTCTTTTATCTGCATCTTACTTGTATCTATTTCATCAATATTTTGGCAGATAATAAGCACGCCCTTACGACTATATTTTATGGCTGCATTAACTTCAGAATTAACTCTCGGCATAAGTTTATTAAAATATTTTTTTAGAATCTCTTGCCTTTTATCGTCAGTTTCTTTTGAAATAGATTTGCTCATTATAAAGTCCTTTTTAAATATTGTTTTTATTTTAACCAGGTTAACATATTTTATTAAATTCTGTATGTCAACAAGAAAGGAGAATAAAATTAATTATCCTCCTTTTTTTAAACTATATAGTTAGTTTAAGATTATAGATTGCTATTTGCAAAATCCCAGTTAACTAGGTTATCTAAGTAAGATGTAATGAAATCTGGACGACGGTTTTGGAAGTCTAGGTAATAAGCATGTTCCCAAACATCACAAACCAATACTGGCTTCATACCATCTGTTAATGGAGTTTCTGCGTTTAATGTTTTAACTATTTCTAATTTACCAGCTGTATTTACAACTAACCATACCCAACCGCTACCGAATTGACCAATGCCGTTATTTACAAATTCAGTTTTGAAATTATCAAAGCTTCCGAAATCTGCGTTTATTTTATCTGCAATTGCTCCGGTTGGCTGATTGCCACCTTTTGGTGATAGGCATTTCCAGAAAAAGCTATGATTGTAATGTTGACCGATATTATTGAATAATGGTCCTAGACCTTGTTTTTTTGCTTCAATAACAACTTCTTCAATTGATTTGCCTTCTAAGCCAGTTCCAACGATCATTTCATTGGCTTTACCAATATATGCATTATGATGTTTACCATGGTGGTAATCTAATGTCTCAGACGACATATGTGGTGCTAATGCTGATTTATCGAATTCTAATTCTGGTAATGTAAACATTGTGTTTCCTTCTGTTTTTAATTGTGCTTGTGTCATTTTATTTCCCCTTTAAAAATTTGCATTGGTAAATGATAATGAATAATCAGTTTATATCAAGAGTGATTATTTAGATAGGCTATTATTATCATTATTGTGATGGGTCAGCATCATACTGAACCGTCTTGTATATAAATTTTCCCCTGCCAATTTCTTCTCTATTGGTAGGGTGCAAGTTATACTAGTTCTCTCATTAGATAATTCAAGTTTTGTTCGGATCTCAATTCTATTCTCACCAATATTTTTTGCCTTTAATTTACCTTGGTTAGAAGCAAAACACTTCAATTTCTTTAGGTCTTTAATCTCATCGGTAATTGTAAAGCCAATTACAGGTTCTCTATTATCAGTATAATTATCAATTGGTAATATATCATATGCTGGCAGTGGCTTTGAATGTAATATAGTGCTTAATCTTTCTATATCAGAATATTCATTTCCTATTTGCAATCTAGGTATTCTTAGGAAATTAGAATTCTCATGGATTAAGCTAGCATCAAGAGTAAAGCCACTTAAATCAGGGTAGTTTTTAATAATATTATCTGTTTTTAAGCTATATTCACCAAATGGATAGGCTATTAATTTAGGCTCTGAATTCAGATTATCTCTATATTCATAGATTATCTTATTCAGTTCTGTATTTAATGAAATACCAATATCAATTGATTTGTTTTTATCCAGTTTTTTAATATCTGACCAATCCATATAATGATTAGATGAATTTAAATTACTATTCTTAATGAATATCGTGAAAGGTAGCTTCTTATCTTTTAATATTGGCGCAATAATATTCTTAATATATTTCTCTTCGCCATCAATACTTATACCAATGGTTTTACCAGCTAGATTATCTTTATTCTCTAAGCTTTTGATTATCTCTTTAATGGGTAAAATATTATAATTATTCATTGATAGTAAGTTTATATGAGCTTTAAACTCATTTAAGCCAATATTATTATCTTCACCAATGTTTTTATAAGCAAGGATTAGGGCGTAATTACTGTCCTCTTCTATATCAGCACTTGAAGTTCTTACTTGTAAGTGGCTGAATAATATTAAAATTATTATTATATTTTTAATCAATTTTTCGGACTCCACAAATTTGAATTATTCCTATATCTTATAGATATATAATCAAATAATAAATAGGAGTAATAAAATGAATAAATCAGTAAATGAAGAAGCTTTGGATATTTTGTTTAGAAAAGCTAGAACTTATAATAATTGGCAATCAAGGCCAGTTGAAGATGATAAGTTAAAAGCAATTTATGATTTAATGAAAATGGCTCCAACTGGTGCGAATTGTTGTCCTTTGCGAATTGTATTTGTTAAATCAGATGCAGAGAAAGAAAGATTAAAACCAACATTAATGGGCGCAAATGTTGATAAAACTATGCAAGCTCCTGTAACTGCTATTCTAGCTTACGATATGGAATTTCATAATGAATTGCCATTTTTATTCCCACATACTGACGCAAAATCTTGGTATGAAGGTAAAGATGCGGCGATTAAATCAACTGCTGAATTAAACGGATCACTACAAGCGGGCTATTTTATGTTGGCTGCAAGATCATTGGGACTGGATTGTGGTCCAATGGCTGGATTTAATTCAAAGAAAGTAGATGAAGCATTTTTAAAAGATACAAAATATAAATCATATATCCTTTGTAATTTAGGTTATGGCGATGATGAGGGAATGTTTGATAGATTACCAAGATTTGATTTTGATAAGGTTTGTAAAATATGCTGATCCTATCTTTGGATAGCTCACAATCGAATTGCTCAGTATCCTTATTAAAAGATGATAAAGTAATTGAAACTTCACTAAATAGCACCCCAAGAGAACAATCTCAGCTATTGGTGCCAATGATTCAGTCAATGCTTGAAAATTATGATTCAGAGCTTAAAGATGTAGATTTATTTACTGTTACTACAGGGCCTGGAAGTTTTACGGGTATTAGAATTGGGCTAGCCACCATGCGTGGCTTTTCAATTGCATTGGATAAGCCTTTAATGGGTATACCGACTTTTGACGTCTATTTTGATGCTTATTCAGAAAAGAATAGGGAATTATTAGTAGTCCTAGAATCTTTAAGAAAAGAGCTATTCTTTCAATATTATAATTCAGATGGTTCTTATAAATATCCTGCTGTTAATAGCTTGACGGAAGATTTACAATTTGATGTAGCTAGTGATGTAATAATTGCTGGTAATGCAGTTAATAAATTTGATAATTCTTTAGAGGAAGTACAAGTAAATCTATCTGAATGTCTTGGGATAATGGCTTATAAGAAATATATTAAAGGTGATTGTAATATCGAAGGTTATCCAGCCATTCCTTATTATATGCGTGATCCGGATGTAACAACATCTAATAAAAAGATAAGGCAGATAAAGTAATTATAAGTATAAGTTAAGTAATTATTCACCAAGTATTGCTATAATAAATTTGTGTGTGATATTGAAATTAAGGATGTAATAATGGATTCTAAATTTAATAACATAAATGTGCTTTCTTGTACTGCTGATATTGTATCAGCCCATGTTTCATATAATAAAATTGATGTTGATGATATTAGTTCATTGATAAAAGAAGTGTTTCAAACGCTTGATGAACTGCATCATGAATTTGATTTGGATAAGATAAGGTTAAAACCTTATGTTCCAATATCTGAATCAATTATGCCAGATTACCTAGTTTGTCTGGAAGATGGTAAAGAGCTTAAAATGCTAAAAAGATATTTAAAGACCACCCATAATTTAAGCCCAGATGAATATCGTAAGAAATGGGGATTGCCGAACGATTACCCAATGGTTGCACCAAATTACGCCAAGAAGAGAAGTCAATTGGCAAAAGACAGTGGCTTGGGTAAAGATTAGATTATCTTGGGATATTATTAAAGTTATCATAGGCAGTTAAAGAACGACCATATGTAGTAATCCAGCATAATATTCCAAATATTGCAGTAATAACTACAAAATAACTTGGCAATAAGCAGATCAGGATCAAATATATAATTGTCTCAGTACCTTCAACAAGACCGTCAGCATGAAAGAAAGATTTTTTACCATTTTTTATAGTTTTTAGATTTATCTTCTCGGCAATTATTCCATAACATAGGAATGAGGTACCGGTACCAATGAATGAGAATATTATAAAACTCGCAGCTAATATAACACTAGTATCTCCATCATTAATATATTCTCCCAAAGCAAAAGAAAAAATTATTCCAGAATAGAATATAAAATCTAAAACAATATCTAAATATGCTCCAAAATCAGATGTTTGATTGGTTATTCTGGCGAATACCCCATCAAGACCATCAATTATTCTATTTAATATAATGAATGCTAATGCGATGTGATATACTTGGAAAATCATTGCTACACAAGCAATTAAGCCCATAGAAAAGCCAAAACAAGTAATGTTATTTGGTGATATTGGTAAGTTCTTAATAGCTTTAACAAATAGGTTAAGTGGCATATCAACATATTTTCTTATATGGGCATCAATCATTTTTCTTCTTTCTTATTTATTATTGGGATATAATGCATTATTAACTCCTAATATCAATGGTTTTTAAGGTCTCATATGTATGTTTTTATAATTATGCTCTTATCCTTCTTCTTTATCAATTCAGCCTATGCTATTGATTTAGAAGATATAATTAAACGCTCAAATCAGGCTGTATATTTTAAAGGCGATAGTTTTAAATCTAAAATAGAAATTATAAATAAAATAAAGAATGGCAGTGAAAGCAATCTTGAGTTTTTATTTATAAGAAAAGATAATAAAGACGACATTAAGCAGAAATTATATATTGAGTTCTTAAGCCCAATTGATATGACTGAGACTAAGCTTTTAGTTGATAATTATAGAGTTAAAACATATTTTCCATCTTTTGAGATGGTAAAAGATTTAAATTTCCAAGATAAACATAAGAGTTTTTTTGGCAGTAGTTTCTCTTATGAAGATATAATTGGATTTAACCCAGAGAATTATAGAAAAGAATTACTTAAAAACACAGACCGTCAATATATAATAAAATTAACCCCAAAGGTTCCAGAGGGTAATTTAAAATATTTTATATCCTATATTGATAATATAAATTTAATGCCTAAGAAAATGGTGTTTTTTGATAATGACGGTAAAATATACCGCAAGAAAACGATTGAAACTATTAAGGCAATAGATGGTTATAGAACTGCAACTGAAATCAAGGTAATTGATTATAATAAAAAACAAACAAGCTTTCTATATTTGAGTAATGTTGAATATGACCAAGATTTTCCTGATAATCTGTTTCAATTAAAGTAAACTATTATATTGCTTACTTAATTTGATGTTAAGTCATCTTGGATTAATATTATTATAGAGTTACTTTTGATTGGAAAAAAACTATATGAGAAATCTTAAAATTGGAATATCGGCTAGTTTCTATCATAAAGGCTCAGTCCATCAACATAAAACAATGGTTTTTGCCGAAGAGGGGCTACTCCAATGGCTCGGGCAAGCTGGTGTAATGCCTTACCTAATCCCAAGATTTGCAGGCGGTATATCAATTAAAGAGTTTTTAAGTGATTTAGATGGAGTTATTTTAAGTGGTGGAGCCGATATATCACCAAAATCATATGGTGAAGAAGCATTAAAGCCAGAATGGGCAGGGGATTTTGAACGAGATCAATATGATCTGGAAGTTTTTAACACCGCCATAGAGATGAATAAACCAATATTGGGCATATGCCGTGGTCATCAATTAATCAATGTCGCAATGGGTGGCAC
>CALDHH010000002.1 GCA_937941575.1 uncultured Alphaproteobacteria bacterium
TATCAGAATCTTTTAAATATCATTCGCCAATAATTGCGCCGATACGTAATCAATTTTACCAGTACCTAATAAAGGTATTAAATCCACTACCAAGAATTTCTTTGGTATTGCAAGCTCAGTATTACCGTTTTCACGCATTGCTTTTGCTATTCCCATTTTATCATATTTTTTATTCTCTGTGATAAGGACTAATGCTTCGCCTTTTTTCTTATCTGGAATGGCAACAACTGCGTGATTATGTTCTGGATATATTTGAGAAATCTCGGTTTCAACAGCAGTTAGGGAAACCATCTCTCCTGCTATTTTAGCAAAGCGTTTGGCTCTGCCTTTAATTTTAATAAAACCTTCTTCATCGAATTCCACAATATCACCAGTATCATACCAGCCATGCTTTGGTTTTACTAATTTCCCCGGTTTATCCGATAATAAATATCCGATCATTACATTTGGTCCTTTTACGATTAATTTACCGCCATCTTCGATTCCTGGAACTGCTTCTAATTTATGGATGATTGATGGCATTAATTTACCGACTGTACCTGCTTTATTAAACATTGGGGTATTTGCTGCCAATACTGGTGCGGTTTCAGTTGCTCCATAGCCTTCAAATATTCTAACTCCAAATTTCTCTGCCCAAACTTTTCTAGTTTCTTCTTTTAATTTTTCAGCTCCTGCAAACACATAACGTATTGCATAGAAATCATATGGATTGGCAAATCTTGCATAACCTGACAAAAATGTATCAGTTCCAAACATGATTGTCGCATTACTATCATATACTAATTCTGGTACAATTCGGTAGTGCAAAGGTGATGGATAGAAGAATGTTTTAATACCCGATAATAAAGGCAATAAAGTACCTGCTGTTAAACCAAATGAATGGAAGATAGGCAAGGCATTAAATACCGTATCAGTTGGACCAAAATCAATCATTGATGATAATTGATATCTATTCGCTTGGATATTTTCATGCGATAAAACAACGGCTTTTGGATTGCCTTCTGATCCAGAAGTAAACAAGATAATCCCAGGATCGCTTGCTTCCCTTTCAGATATTAATGCGTAATAGAAATCAGGAACTAAATTCCACAAGAAACCTTTTAACTTATCTTCAAAACCAATTTCTTCACCAATATCTTCTAGATATAATATCTTTATATTATTCTCTTCTAATACTTCGATAACCGCATCTAATTTACCAAGTTTAATAAATTTCTTAGATGTTATTACTGATTTAAGCTCTGCTGTTACACAGGCAGATAATATATTTTTAACCCCCGCCGAGAAATTCAACATTGCTGGAACTCGACCAAAAGCTTGCAATCCGAACAGACTGATAATCCCTGCCAACATATTTGGCATTAATAACCCAACATATTCGCCCTCAGATGTCTTATTAGCTAATTTCTTACCCAATATATATGATTTCATAGTTAGGCCACGGTAATTGATTGGCTGTCTTTCAACATCCAAAGCAATTTCATGTCCACCACCATGGACCGATCTTGCATCCAATAAAGATTTAAATAAGGTCTTTTTATAATCAGAACTATCAAAAATCATCTTTGTCATTAGGCTTTGTAATTCTCGACCAATTAATGCTCTTCTTTTCTTACCCTTAATCTCCGCAGGTACTTTGAATTTTTGCGGCGGTAATATTTTAATAGTTATCTTTGGGAACCATCTAGTCCTTACCTTGCCACGTAATCTTGAGAATTTTGAATATTGCGCCCCCTCTAGCCTTACAGGTAATAGATTTGCATCTGACTTATCTGCAATCATTCCAGGTCCTTCATAAACCTTCATTAATGAACCAGTTACTGTAATCCTACCTTCTGGAAAGATCACACATTTACGGTCATTCTTCATTTCTTTTATCAAAGATTTTGTTGCCATTGGATTGGTTGGGTCAAGCGGATAGGCATCAACCAAAGCCAAGAAAGGTTTCATCCACCATTTTTGAGAAATAAAGGTATTCACGGCAAACATAACTTTTTCTGGCATAAACACGGCCAGCAATGCCGCATCTAAAAAGGATAAATGATTTGATATTATTAGAACTCGTTTACCTGCTTTTTTGAAATTTGCGATACCTTCAATTTCGACATCATATAATTGAGTTAAAACCCATCTTGCAATGCGTCTTGATCTCTTATCGTTTAATTCATAATCCAATTCCAATGTCCCATTTTTTACTTGTTGACGGATTACAATTTTTCTAACGATAAAGCTAACGGGTAGATTTATTAAACCAATGGTTAAGAATAAGCCATTAATAGACATGCCCATTGCCAATAGAACCATTGTAACAATTGCTGAGCCAACCATGAATAAGGCATTGATTATATTATTTGAAGCAATTATTCGTGATCTGAATTTTATATTAGATCTACTTTGGATGATTGCATATAACGGTACGATATAAATACCACCAAATATTGAAACCATTAACATTGAGCCTAATATTAACAAGTTTTGAAAGCTTGATAAGAATTCAGGAATTCCAATTAAATCTCCACTAGCAACCTCAGATGGGCTTAATAGATACAGGGTAATTGTAAATATAGACATTCCCAATGCACCAAAAGGTGCCAATGATCCACTTACTTTACCACGTAAAAGCTTGTTACAAATTAATGATCCAATCCCAATTCCGATTGAGAATATCGCCAAGAATAAAGTTACCACATGTTCATTACCGCCAATAACATCACGGCCATAATTTGGGAATTGAGCTAGATAGGTAAAACCAACTAACCAGAACCAAGAAATCCCTAAGATCGATAAAAACACATCATCATTTTCTTGCGATTGTTTAATTATTTTATAAGTCTCTTTGAAGATATTTTTACTTAAGACTAAATCTTTATCACCAATTTCTGCCTTTGGAATAAAATATGAGCTAATCAAGCCAATGACAGATATTAGAACCACAATCATCGAGATAATCATAACTCCATTAGCAGTTAAAATCAGAACACCACCTAATATCGTACCTAATAATATTGCAAGGAAAGTTCCAGCTTCAACAATCGCATTACCTGATATTAACTCATCTTCTCTCAAATGATCTGGCAGGATACTATATTTTAAAGGTCCAAAAAACGCCGATTGCGTTCCCATCATAAATAATACAAATAATAATAAATAAACCTGACCAGTATAAAAACCAATCATACCAATTGCCATCAAGCAAATTTCAACTGTTTTGATTACCCTAATCAATTGAGATTTCTCAAACTTATCCGCAACCTGTCCTGCGATTGCTGAGAATAAGAAAAAAGGCAAGATAAATATACCCGCCGCCAATGTTACCAATATACTACTATCTATTCCCAATTTTTCAGCTGAGAAATAAGTAATAAGAATCACCAAAGCATTTTTAAACACATTATCATTAAAAGCTCCCAAAAATTGGGTTAAGAATAATGGTAGAAATCTTTTGCTCTTCATTAGATGTACTTGATCAGACATGTTTTTTCCTTAGGTTTATTCAAATATTTTAGGAGTATAATAGTAAAGCCCTACTAATGGAATAAATATATTTTTTAGAAGAGCTCAGATTATTTAAAAAATAAACTTAGCTTAACTTATACAATAATTAAATAAGATATCTCAATAAAAGCTAAGCTGTAGAATAATTGAAACTTAAAATTATAGCTTTATAGATTTATTATAACAAAATCATTAACATAAGCTTAATTTCTTTACTTTTTATTAATTTCTGATACTATACTATCTTGAGAGTAGTCACAGAATAATGGCAAATTATAAGATTTCTATTTTGTCATTAAATTTGTGTTTTAAATAAATTCGGAGTTGTTAATCTTGGCACCAGGTATGGAAAAGTTTAAATCATCATTTAATACTAGGTCAATTGTGCTTACAAAAAGCCTTTTCATGGGATATCTCCATGAGCATCAAGAAGATGTTGGGTTATTAAAATTAATCCAGAGACAGACAAGCAAAACTATTAAGACCGAAAATGAAACAGTATCAGAAACCGTGCCAGATAATGCCACTGATCCATTATTTTCAAGCAATGGCGTTATTAAAACTCCGAGTAATACGAATACTACAAAAGATATTAAAGAAAATCTAATCTCACTTGGTTTTGATATATCTGATGACATGCTATTAGGTAAGGCTAAGGAAGAGTTTTTCAGGTTATATAAGCCATTAATAATGAAAAAAGATGGCGAAAAAAAGGATTATTCAAGAATTGAGCAAGAGCAAGAAGTTGAATATTTTACCAAAGAAGTATCTAATCTAAGTATCAAAACAAATATTAACATGAATATAGTGGCAGCAATTACCCTTGCAAGCCAATTAACTGACGTAGATAGCGATAGTTTATTAAAAATACTATCTCTATCCGCAAATGTAAAACTTGGATTAAAAACGGATATTATCGGTAAAAAGAACCTATATGGTTTTAGCATCGAGGGTTGGTTATCGATCATCAAAGAATGCGGTCATAAATATGGATTAAAAATATTTGCTGACCAAATCGTTACCTATGAAACAGATGTTGGAATGAAGAAATTAAAAGCAAAATCACCAATCATCTTAGAAGAGATTCTAATGATGCGTGATAATATAAATATCTCAACAATTATGGCTGCTGAAGAATTAAAGCAAAATAAAATAAAACTTGCGCAATTAATTGATAATGTTGGAATATCTCAGCTTTTCCTTGCACATTATCTAGGTCTATATGACGCAATATTCTTCCTAGATACTTTGAAGAATAATCCAGATAAAGACATCAGTAAGATGTTTAAAAAGCTAAGCACTACATATCCAGAGATTGTATATAATGAGCAGCATAAACCAAGAAAGCTATCTGAGGCTTATGAGATAATAAACCTAATCGCAAATGGATAAAATATGCATAGACTTCTAATTTCTATCTTCATTTATATCAGCATAATATCAACTGCATTCGCCAATAATAGCGAAGAGCTAAATCAAAAGATTGGCTTGCACCTAGCCTTGAATAAATTAGAATGGGAAAAAGTAATTCATATATCTCCGGAATGTATTAATTGCCAAAATCCAGAATTTACTTTGATATTCAACCAAAAAGAATCAGATAAAATATTTAAATCAATGCTAAATAAAAATCTAGCATTGCCTTCTTCTGCAAAGATCTATGCTCTGCTCGGATTATATATAAGTGATGATCCAGAATATAAATCATATTCAAGAACATTCTTTAAGACTCCACAAAAAGATGT
>CALDHH010000003.1 GCA_937941575.1 uncultured Alphaproteobacteria bacterium
AGTCAACTAAATTTATAAAAAAAATTTAAATGCCATTTTCAAATCTAAAATAGAATGATTCCTTATCTTTTTAAATCTATAAAATTATCTATCTTTATGAATTATAAAGCAATTATTTTTTTGACTTTTGCACAAGCTAATTTATAAAAAAAGTTGAAATCTTGTCAAATATAAAATTAAAAAAAATATATGTTTTTTTATAAAAAACCCTTGCTATGCAATAGTTGCAAGCATGCCTATTTTTTAAGCATATATTAAGAAACCTATAATATCTTGTGATTCAACCCACTCTCTAACCGATTCATGCACAGACTTATCCACAGGAAAAGTGGATAGTTTTTTAAATTATCCACTACCCATTTTTAAAACCATGTGCTAGTTTTAAATAGTTAACGAAAAGTTAACGTCATCGAAGATAAAAATAATTCAGAAAGAATAACAATGCTACAAAGACAAAAATCTTTAGCTACGGATAATTCTCATCAAATTATGCGTTGTGTTATTGACGAAAAGGGCAGCTTATCATTTATTAGTCCTGCCCTTGCATGGTCGCTTGGAGTAAATGGCGGCTATTTATTATCAAGCCCTGCTATTGAATTTATGGATATTGTTGGCAATGCTAAAATATATAAAAAACATACTAAGAACCGCGACGATCGGTCACTTCGTGAAATAGGAGACGGATTTCACAATATTGTATTATTTAGGCGTGGCAGAGATCCTTTATTGGTTGAAACAAGGGTTGATAATGTTATCGCCCCTGATGGAAAAAAATATAAAGTCTTATGGATGGAGCCTGATAAAACAGGTGGTAAAAAAGATGATATAGAATTTGATAAAATCGCTTACCAGATTGCAGATATTGCAAGTCGTTTATCCAAATATCGCAATGAAAAAGTTAATGATGATAAAAGAACCATCACAGATGAAGAACATGAGAAATCAAAAATTGATGATGGTGAGCTAAGAAACTTCCTAAACATCTCCAATGATTTAGTTGCTGTATATGATAGAAAAGGTAGTTTCCTAAGGGTAAACTATGCTTTCAATAGAATTTTAGGTTATACTGATGATGATTTAAGACCGATACCATTTCTTGATTTAATTGATGATGAGGACCATAAACACGCTGAACGCCATATGAAAAAAGTAATGTTGGCCGATCCCGATGTTGAAGTCCGAGTTGATTTTGAAGCCAAAACCAAAGCAAAAGATGGCGGAATTAGATGGATCGAATGGGTTCAAAAATCAGCCAAAAATATTGTATATATTGTTGGTCGTGATGTAACTTCCATTAAACAACAAGAAGTAGAACTTGAATGGCGAGAACAACAATTATCCGAGGCTCAAAAAATTGGTAAAATGGGTCACTGGCACTGGGTTGTTGGCGATGATATCGTTGGTTGGTCAGACCAGATTTACAGCATATTCGGGGTAAATAAAAATAAATTTATTCCAACCTTGGAAAGTATCAATACCTGTATGGTTGAGCGAGATATCGGAACTTTATTCCGTTCATTCAAACGTGCAATTGTTGATAAAACTGATTTCAGTATTGAATATTGCCTTAAACATCCGAACGAAGAAATACGCTATGTCCGTTGTCAGGGTCGTTGTCAGGTAAATGAAAAGACTGGTGAAATTGAAGCTTTATTTGGAATTATGCAGGATATTACTGAACGTACATTACATGAAAAAGCATTAAACGAGGCAAAAGAAGCAGCCGAAGCGGCATATGCATCAAAAACAAGATTTCTTGCTAATATGAGTCATGAATTAAGAACTCCATTAAATGCAATCATTGGTTTTTCTGAAATGATGCAAAGACAGCTATTGGGTCCACTTGGTAATGATAGATATATGGATTATATCGGTGGGATTAGAGAAAGCGGAGAACATCTACTTGATTTAATCAATGATATTTTGGATATGGCGAAAATTGAAGTTGGTAAATATACGCTAGAATTAGAAGAAATCAATATCAGCAAGCTAATAAGGCTGGCTGCTCATATGATGGAAGGTAGAGCCCAGGAAACCAATATAAATATCCAAGTCAAAAACCTACCTGAAGACTTACAGATGATTGCTGATAGACGTGCAGTTATGCAGATTTTATTAAATATATTATCCAATGCAATCAAGTTTACAGGTGATAATGGTAAAGTTACGATTGAATGTGAAGAAAATAAAGATAAGGTAAAAGTCACAATTGCCGATAATGGTATTGGTATACCGAAAGAAAAAATTGATCTTGTGGTAATGCCTTTTGAACAAGCTGGTGGAGCTTTGACGAGAAAGCATGAAGGATCTGGTTTAGGACTATCAATTACTAAAGATTTGGTTGAGATGCATGGTGGCCATATATCAATCATCAGTAAAGTCGGATCAGGTACTAATGTAAGTCTTCTATTTCCAAAAGTCGCCGTAACGAAAGAAAGCAAAGAAGAGCAGTCTTAAACATTAAGCAAAGAAGCTAAGTATATCATCTCCAAATGTCAGGTAAACTGCAATAATAGCAACTGACAATCCAATAAATATAGATAAATATTCTATTATTGTTATATTATTTTCTTTGTTTATTTCCATTTTACTTCTCTCTTTAACTTCTTATACCAGAGACATCTTTGCCCCATCTTTTTATCAGAACTTCTTGCTGTTTTTCGATCTTTTTCATTCTGATTTCAAATTTCTTGATAATTATCGCTGACACAATTGGTGTTACATTTAAATGAATAAACCAACCAACAGCCGCTGCTCCATATGCCATTAATAAATTTGTGGGATCTGTTACAATTTTCTCAGCAGTAATCAATACTGGACCTTCCTGCCATAATTGCACGAATGACGGTATAGTTCCTGCAATATTCATGCTCCCAACTGTTACTGTATTTGTCTTCGCCGGATCCTTATCTGTAATCAAGGCAACAAAAGTAGGCCCCATCATAATTACCAATACAACAGTCGCCGGTAGCAAAACAATTGATAGAAAAACTAGTGAAGCGATAAATAGCATAGTCGAAAATTTTACTTTTTTCTTTTTACTATCTTTATTCTTTTTCTCTTTTTTTGCCAATTTATTAACTCCAATCTATTTTTCAACAACAAAATTCATTACAAAATAGCCCATAATTATAAAGATGGAGAATAAAAAGGATATTAACATTGATACTTGTTTACCAGTCACTTTCCCAATTGAATTCTTACCCTTTAATCTATTGCCAATAACTTGCTTATTATATTCTAAATTAGCGTATAATCTCTGCGCCTTTGAAAATTCTGTTTCATCTACCTGTATCATTTTACTATCATCAATTATTGATAATATATCCAACATTATACCATTATTATCTAATTTCTTAATGCTCTTGGATATTCTTTTATGTAATTCAACACTGTGTATTTTATCAGTTATCGGGCTAATTGAATCTATCATAATTAACTGTAGATTAGGTAACGGACCTGTCTTATAAACAATCTGTAATTTAGAAAATAATTCAACCAAACCTAAAAAATAATTCCCATCATCCGAGGACCCCAATAGCTTTAAGAATTTTGTCATTAATTTGGGCTCACGTACAATTAAATAAGCAATCATATGATTATCTAAAATCCTTTTATCAAGATCACCTCTAGAAGCCATTTTTTCTAGAGTTAGCAATAAGTCACCTGCATTCGAGACAAAGTAATCTTCAAATTTTGGGCTTATACATGCGCAATCATAAGATAGCATATAGATCACTCTTTCAAAGCCTGATCCAAACCCTGTTCTTGTAATCTCACCTCTAGCCTTATCAATACCACGGGTTAATATAGTAGTCTCAACATTTGGCTCGTCTTTTATATCCAACCAAAAGTTAAAAAGATAATGCCCCAGAATTTCTGAAAATGGTCTTATATCTTGTTTATCCATAAGGAGATAAGCCATCAAATTACCTAATGCATGCGGAAAACTTGCAATATTTTTATACCGTAATGGTGCATTTTGATCCATTGCCATTAACGTTTTTGATGTTAAAACATCCGTATTAACTATATTAGTCTTTAGGTCTCTACTCTCCGAATGCGCTTTTTCTATCTTTTTATATACTTTATTATCTTGAAAGCTTCTATCAACCCAACTTAAAAACTTATCTTTCTTAACTTCTAAATTAGCCAATTTCATATCTTTTGAAAATTCATGTGATAAAACATTTAAGTAACTAATTTTGTTATCATTATAAATATAGGGCCTTGCGGCTTTAAAGGTTAATACTGATTTTCTATTACTTCTTTGTTTGCCATCTAACCAATTTATTGCATCTTCTAAATCCCATCTTTGCTCTACATGATCATTTAAGACTCCACGCAAGAATTCAGATACTTTACCAGGCAATCTTTCTTTACCAATTAAGGCAGAATAAGTTCCTTTTGCCATTTTTTCTTGGATAATATCATCATCTGATCGGTTTTTTAGTAAATTATAACCCCTTAATAAAATTGCAATTGACACCCCAAATGAATATAGATCATCTTTTATCGTACCATTACCACGTCCCATTGGATGGCATAATGATTTTGATATAGTCTCGAATAATACAGGAATAGAAGATGATGCAGCAGAAGATAAACACTCACCAATTAACAAGCGATCGCCAGTAAAGAACATATTATCTAAACTTACATTACCATGGGTAATTCCTTTATTCTCAAAATCTTCTAGAACTTTTAAACCAGGCTCAATTATTGGTTTTATCAATTTATCGCTTCTTAATGAAAAACTGAAATCTTGGTTATAATCTGGAATAATTTTATCCGTTGTTGGGTAACCATATACGAAAGCGAAATATTGCTTACCATCAACCCATTCAATAATAGTTGCATATTCCAAGGCAATTAAAGATGCATTTTTAATTGCTGAATATTTTTTAATCGCCGATAGCCTAGGTATATTTTTATTTGGTACAATCAGAGCGAATGCTTTGGCACCAGTTTTACTATTTGATGCCTCATAAGCAATTGCATTTGGCCTGGAGAATTTACCCACCATTTTATCTGGATATATCTCAATACCGCCACCTATATTGATAATATTTTTATTATTAGCCAATTATATCCCCCCTATTGAGATATATTTAATTTCCAAATAATCATCCAAACCATATTTCGACCCTTCGCGCCCAATCCCAGATTGCTTAATCCCGCCGAATGGAGCCTGCTCAGTTGATAACATTCCATTATTAACTCCAACCATACCATATTCCAAAGCTTCTGATACTCTGATGCTTCTACCCAGATCATTGGTGAATATATATGATGCTAAACCATATTCAGTATCATTGGCTTTTTCTATAACTTCATCTTCGCTATCGAATTTAATAATGGGAGCAACTGGACCAAAAATCTCGGCATTAACAATATCCATTTTATCATTAACATTAGCTAAGATAGTAGGCTCGTAAAAACAATCTCCATGTTCCGATTTCTGACCACCAATAATTAACTCCGCCCCTTGTTCAATCGCTTTTTTAACTTTATCAGCAGTGTTACTAGCAGCCTGTTCATTAATCATTGGCCCTTGCTCAACGCCAGTATCGAAACCATTGCCCATTGGTAAAGCTTTTACTTTACTAGTAAACAACTCCATAAATTCATCATAAATACCAGATTGAACAAATATACGATTGGCACAAATACAAGTCTGGCCAGAATTCCTAAATTTAGAAGCCATGGCATTATCAACAGCATCATTTAAATTTGCATCATCAAAGATTATAAAAGGTGCATTACCACCCAATTCTAATGATAGTTTTTTAATACTATTTGCAGATTGTTGGTATAATTTCTTACCAATGGCCGTTGATCCAGTGAAGCTAAGCTTTCTTATAATATCATTGCCTGTAAGCTCTTCTCCAATTTCTTTTGCATCACCAGTTATAATATTAAATACGCCTTTTGGTATCCCTGCTTCATCGGCTAGCTTTGCCAAGGCCAAGGCTGAGAATGGTGTTAGTTCTGATGGCTTTAAGACGATTGTACAGCCAGCAGCCATTGCAGCACTAGCTTTTCTAGTAATCATTGATGATGGAAAATTCCAAGGTGTGATGGCCGCACTTACCCCGATTGGCTGTTTTATTATATGGATTCTCTGTCCATTATGATTTGATGGAACTATGTCGCCATATGTCCGCTTACCTTCTTCAGCAAACCATTTGATAAAAGCCACTCCATTTAAAATCTCACCTTTGGATTGTGCCAATGGCTTTCCTTGTTCCAAAGTTAATATATTTGCAAGCTCATCAATATTTTCTATTATTAAATCATGCCATTTAATTAAGAACTCAGCCCTAATATTTGCAGTTAATTTGCTCCAGCCCTTAAATGCCAGATTCGCTTTACTAATTGCTTGTTCTGTTTCAGCCTTGCCCATATCTGGAACTGTGCCGATTACCTCGCCATTGGCTGGATTAAATACTTCTATTTTCTGACCATTTAACGAATCTATAAACTCGCCATTTATATAACATTTATTTAAATTTTCTAAACTTAACAAAGTAATAATCCCCAATTAAAAACCCCTAATACATAAGGATACTACTATATAAAAACTTTGTGTAGGGTTAATATTTGACTCCTAATCATATTTAATGTAATTTTTTTATTCACATTATTAATAAATTATTAAGGTATAGAATATAATGAATTTTCTAAAGAACCAAAACTGGGGTAAATTAATCACTAAAGCAGTAGTTGGAATCCTTGCCGCATCGATCACAAGAAGCATTGCATTGACTGGCTTATTAGCAGTTGGTGCTCCGATGTCAGTAATTGGATTGGCTGTACCAGTAGTTGGTTTGGTTGCATTAGTTGTCGGATTCGAAGCTGGTGGAATTGCCTATGATAAAGTAAAATATGGCGGTGGTTTAAAAGCATTATTACCAAGAAAAAAAGATCCAAAAGCCCCAGCATTCGCAACAGTTGTTAAACAAAATAGTCCAAAATTGAGCTTCTTAAACAAGATCACCAAAGGATTTAACTATAAAAGTAA
>CALDHH010000004.1 GCA_937941575.1 uncultured Alphaproteobacteria bacterium
CGATTAAGGATATATTCGCCTTTGGTAACTGCATAGATCACGGTTGGATCGGTTTGTAATAACATGCCTTTATTCAAACGATTAATAAATACGCCTGCTACTTTTTCTCGCTCTTGCGCAATACCAGTTTCTTTCTCAATAATTGATGCTAGAATTAACGCTTCAGCCTTGTTTTTAATTGGTAGGTCTTTTGCTCGTTCTTCCCAAGCTGTATCAATTAGCTTTTTTTGGGCCCTAATCATCCGATCAATAATATCTTGGCGTTTATCAGTACGGGAGAAGTTATAAGTATCGGGTAGTAAGCTTCCCTCAGGTGGAATAGTTGTAATTTCACCAGTTAGATCTTTATTATCATTAATTATTTTAATTATCTGGGAAGTATATAAGCCTTCTGGAATGGTAACTTGATATTGAATTGAAACACCTTGTTTTAGGATATCCATTACTTGGCGTTGACTAACATGTTTTTTAAATAAATATTCACCAGCTTGTAATTTTGAACCATTACCATGCAATCTAACCGCCGCTTCAAACATTAGCGGATATTTAATTGCACCTTCGGTTTTTAACTTCTTTGAGATGGTTTTTAATGATGATCCCTTGGCTATTGCAATGATCTTATCTTCGGATAATTTACCTTTACCGTCAAAAGTTTTGACGCCATACACAAATAAACTACCAATTACGATTAAGATTAAGAAAGATACTGCAATTAAATAAATAAGGAATTGTTTCATTATTTATATTCTTTAAATACCAATGAAGCATTCGTGCCACCAAATCCAAATGAATTTGATACTGCTGCTTTTACTTCTCTTTCTTGTGCTTTTAGCGGAGTTAAATTCATGCCTTTGGCAATCTCGGACGGGTTATCCAAGTTTAAAGTTGGTGGGATTATATTTGTTTTAATCGCCATTGCTGAATAAATCGCTTCCACCGCACCCGCAGCACCCAATAGATGCCCAATTGCAGATTTAGTTGATGAAATATTGATATTATAAATATCATCACCAAATAGATTCTTCATCGCAGTTAATTCCAAATCATCCCCAGCCGGAGTTGATGTACCATGGGCGTTAATATAATCAATATCAGAAGTATTTAAGCCAGAACGGTTTAATGCCGCTTTCATTGCACGCATTCCGCCATTGCCTTCTGGGGCAGGGGAGGTTACGTGATGGGCATCGCCAGATAATCCATAACCGATTACTTCAGCATAGATTTTTGCGCCACGTTTTTTTGCATGTTCTAATTCTTCTAAGACAACAATACCAGCACCTTCGCCGATTACAAAACCGTCACGATCTTGATCAAATGGTCTAGATGCTTTGGTTGGTGTGTCATTATATCCTGTTGATAAAGCTCTGGCTGATGCAAAACCACCAACTCCAACTTCACAAATCGCAGATTCTGCACCACCGGCTACCATAACATCGGCATCATCCATCATGATTAATCTAGCTGCATCACCGATCGCATGGGTTCCTGTTGCACAAGCAGTAACAACTGCATGATTTGGACCTTTGAAACCGTGATTGATTGATACTTGTCCTGATACTAAGTTAATTAAAGATGCTGGAATGAAGAAAGGTGATATACGCCTTGGGCCTTTTTCGGCCATCATTATTGAAGTATCTTGGATGCTTGATAATCCACCAATTCCTGAGCCAATTAATACACCAGTTCTATATTGTTCTTCATCTTCGGTTGGCTTCCAACCGCTATCCTTGATTGCTTCATCAGCAGCGATAATTCCAAAATGAATAAATTTATCCATTTTTTTAATATCTTTTTTCGGGATATGATCTGAAATATTTAAAAGATAACCGCCTGCGTTCTCTTCCTCAGTCAAAGGAACTTCACCTGCAACTTTGGATGTTATATTCTCTGGATTAAAAGAAGTAATATTGCCAAGGCCAGATTTACCAGAAATAATTTCGTTCCAGTTATGCTCTAAACCATTTCCAAGCGGGCTTACAATACCCATTCCAGTAATAACTACGCGTCTCATATTTTCATACCCTAAAATTATTTACTATTTTGTATAGAATTAATTAAGATAATACAAATACAGCCCAAGTCAATCAAGACTTAGGCAGTATTTTTTTTATTCTTAATTAAAATTATTAAGCTGCCGCTTCCGCATTTGCTTCAATAAATGTAATTGCATCTTTAACTGTCATGATGTTTTCAGCAGCGTCATCTGGAATTTCAACACCAAATTCTTCTTCAAAAGCCATAACTAATTCAACTGTATCAAGGCTATCAGCACCAAGATCGTCAATAAAACCAGCTTCGATTGTTACTTTTTCAGCATCAACATCAAGATGGTCAACAACTATTTCTTTTACTCTATCAAAAACATCACTCATAAATCTTCTACCTTTTATTTGGTTATAATATTTGTTTGTATAAACAATTTAATACCTTATATTAAGAAAAAAATAATAAATCAAGCTCAAAATAGCTTTTTGTTACTTTTTTAATTGAGAATTGGCTTTTACTGGGGCTTTACTGGCTTCTTTAACGGGATTGTTTTTAACAAATTTTGAATCTGTTGAGCCATTTTTATTATCATCAGGCTCAAAAAAGTCATCTACATCAAGATGACCAATATTGCTTCCATTATTCACTTTCGTAAGTGCTTCGCCTATTCTTTCAATTAAAGTTTTCTTTTCTGGTTCTTGCATAATGGTATCCTTTATCTTGTTTAATTTAACAGGAGTATATAGTTAATAAATAATATTATTTTTTAAGGCTCTTAATAATAGCTCTACCATTATTTCCAACAAAACCTTTGGGAGCGCCCATGAATTTACTTATTGAGGCTTTTTGTTCTTCGGTGAATAGAGGTATCTGTATAATCTCCAACACTCTCTTGACGCCATTGTCGGGTAGGCTATTAGATGTCATATCGTTCATTAAACTATCTATGATTTTATCTTTATTCATAATTTTTTATCCCTATAATTGATTAAAGCATAGGTTACAATAATATAAATATGAAAACTAGTCAAGCGTTTTTATGAAAAAAAAGAAACTTAGTTAAATCATCGCCATCCCACCATTGATATGCATTGTTTGTCCTGTGATATATCCTGCTTCATTTGATGCAAGATATGCGACATTTGCAGCGATATCTTCTGGAGTTCCCATTGCTTTGGCTGGGATATTGCCGATGATTGCTTCATATTGTTTTTCATTTAGCTCATCAGTCATCGGAGTTTTAATGAAACCAGGGGCAACACAATTAATTGTAATACCACGATTGGCAATCTCGGCCGCCATTGATTTTGACATTCCGATCATACCGGCTTTTGATGCACAATAATTTGCTTGACCTGGATTACCAGTAACACCAACAATAGAAGTGATATTGATAATGCGACCCCATCTTTGTTTCATCATGCCACGCATAACTCCACGCGATAGACGGAAGGTTGAGCTTAGATTAACATCTAATACAGTTTGCCAATCTTCGTCTTTCATGCGTAATGTTAAACCATCTTTGGTAATTCCTGCATTATTAACAAGAATATCAATCTGTCCCATTTTCTCAACGGCTTCTGCGATAACTGCATCTGTGTTCTCTGAATTATCCAAAGATCCAACCACGACATGGCAAGTTCCTTTGATTTCAGATGCTAATTTTTCCAATGCTTCGGCTTTACGACCGTTGATTGTAACTTCCGCTCCTTGATCGCTTAATGCTTTTGCAATTGCGCCACCAATACCACCAGATGCGCCAGTGATTAATGCTTTTTTTCCTGTTAAATCGAACATTTGTTTTTTCCTTATTTGTTTTATGCTTCTATGAATTTTTTAATTGTATCTACGCTACTGATTGTAGCGCCTTTGATTTCTTTATTGATACGTTTTGTAAGTCCAGTTAGGACTTTACCCGCGCCAAGTTCAATGATTTCATCAATATTACTTTCACCCATATATAATATTGTCTCTCTCCATCTAACCATTCCAGTTACCTGTTCAACCAATAGTTTTTTAATATCTTCTCCATCAATCACTGGTTTAGCAGTCACATTGGCGATTATCGGTAATTCAGGAGTTTGTATATTTATATTTGCCAAAGCTTCCGCCATTGCATCAGCCGCCGGTTGCATTAATGGGCAATGGAATGGAGCACTCACAGGTAATATTACTGCTCTTTTAGCTCCTTTTTCTGTTGCTAATTCAACTGCTCTCTCAACTGCGGATTTATGACCGCTAACCACGATTTGACCATATGAATTATCATTGGCTGACACACATATATTGCCTTCTAAACTAGCACCATCAGTGATCGCTTTTATATCTTCAATCTCCAAGCCAAGTATTGCAGCCATGGAACCAATGCCGGCAGGAACTGCTTTTTGCATTGCTTGTCCACGTATTTTCAATAGTTTCGCACTTGCTTCCAAAGATAGAGCATTTACAGCAGTCAAAGCCGAATATTCTCCCAAAGAATGCCCAGCTACAAATTTAGTAACATCGGAATTGAATAAATCTAGATTAAATTCTTGTTGTAATATTCGAGTGATTGCAACACTAACCGCCATTAAAGCAGGTTGGGTATTTTCAGTCATATTTAGCTCAGCCGCATCACCATCAAAAATTAAGCTACTTAATTTCTGATCCAAAGCATTATCAACTTCATCGAATACTTGCTTAGCAATATCAAAATTCTCATATAAATCTTTACCCATGCCGATAAATTGGCTTCCTTGTCCAGGAAATACAAAAGCTCTCATTTTAAAACTCCATAATTTATTATTTATAATTCAATTCATAAAGAATTTGAAATCACTGTCAAGTTTTTTGCGATTATTCTTGACATAAGCTAAAATTAAGGATATTTTAACATATGTTTAAAAATAGAGGTTAGATTCGGAGAAAATAATGTTAAAAAATTTAAAAAGATCATTTGAAAAAGTATCAAGTAATAAGAGGGTATCTAAATTTTTAAAATTAAATACACTTACTGTAAATTCTCTTAAGGGCAAGGATAAGTTTTACACTAGAGTATTTTTACCTTCGCTAGTGCCATCAATTCTTATCTCGCCAGCTTTCCTGTTAATTAATACAGTTATTTTAGCTCGAGTAGCAGCAGATCTATATAAGAATGTCAAAAAAGAAGAATGGACAAATTCTGGTGGGCAAGTATTAACTTCATCTATTGCATTGCGTAGCTATCTTGTGAAATCTGAATTAGGCTTGCTTAATATGGTAAAGACCTTAGCTGAATTAGACTTGTCTGAGGCTAAGGGCAGTCCAAAAAATGATAATAGCAGTGAAGAATTTCAGACAAAAATTTCATCCAAGCGAGAAGAAATAAAAGCGGAATTTAAGATGCTGCTTGCAGAGGTAGAAGAGATGGCGAAACCTGTAAAAATTGCAGATAATGATCAAGCATATAGATTCTCAAGCTCAATTATAAAAGTAAAACAAAGTTTATAAAAGTTAACCTAGGATAGCAAAACAAATGAAAAAATTTATCGAAGAAGTAACAATCGAAGCAAAAGCATTAAAAGTAAAAATATCAGAGGATATTGATGATATTAAAATTATCTTTAATGTTGCTGCTTTGAAAGAGTTAAAGGATAAAGCTAAAAACTTAACGGTTAAATCTATACAAGATAGCGTTAAATCTGGTGCTAATAGCGTAGTTGAGAAGCTAAAAGCAATAGATAGCGAAAAAGTAAATTCTGGAACATCAAAATTCATTAATGGCACGGTTACTAATTCAAAACGTGCAGTGGCTAAATTCGCTGAAATGAAAAAAGGTGATTATGAATCAACGGGGCTTAACTTTATTGTATCTTCTGCAAAATCTGTATCGCATTTTCTTACATTAAGTGAATTTAATAATCAGGTAAAAAAGAATCATACTTTAAAAGTTGGCTTGGCTGTGGCAACTGTGGGATCACTTGCGACATCAATTATGCTTGGTAATCCAATTCCTTATATTTTAACTAAGACTACTTTTAACTATAAATTGTTTAATGATTTAATTAAGCATCACAAAAAAGAAAACTGGACGAATTCAGCGGGTCAAACTTTGACTTCATCAATTGCTTTGAGAAGATATTTGAATGAGCAAGAAGATGTTTTGATTAAGCTTAATTCAGATTTAGAAGAAAAAATGGCTAAATCAAGCTATACCACTGTATATGATGATGAAGGTAACAGACTTAGCCAAGAGAAAGTCGAAGAGAACACTGCCGAGCTTGAAATGGATAAATTAGAATTGGTCCACAGATTTAATAAAACTCTATTAAAAGCAGATAGATTATCTAAATTTGCGAAAATGGATAACAAAGGTGAAAAATTCCAGCTTGTTTCTATGGAAGGCCTAAAAGTAAAAAGACCTGCTCTTTCTTTCTAATTAATTTTATAACCGTGTTTTTTAAATATAGCAGAGATTTTTGGATCATCTAAAGAATTCGCATAATCAAGTGAGCTCCCCCAATGGTTCTTTAATCTTGGATCGGCATTATTACTAAGTAGTAATTCTATTGCAGAATAATTTCTATTTGTAACTGCCAATAATAATGCAGTATTACTTTTCTCATTATATTTATAGTCAATATTAGCGCCATTTTCAATCAAAGCTTGCAGAGTATTAGGCTGAATAGATTTTATTTGAGCTGAATATAAAAGCGCAGTCATATTGTTTTTAGACAATTTATTAATATCATGTCCTTGAGAGATTAACTGGTTAATTAAACCAACATCATTATTTAATGCTGCGTAATGGATTGGGGTAGTATAATTGAGTTTATCGCCGAGACTAATGCATTTATTCTTTATGCAAGATGTTTTTAAATCTTGAACTACACTACATATGCTTGCCATTCCTTTTTCTATATTGTTCAATTTATCAAGTGAATTATACGTTTTAACTTTGGGTATTAAGCTTTGTTCATTAGTGCTCTTTGATGAATATATCTCATAACTAGAATATCCCCCACAAGGCCTATTTCCAAATCCATAAGTCTTGCACTGATTATCATTATCACATGATAAATCGGTTGTTAATTGCTCAATTTCAATTTTTAAATTGTCTTTTACACTATCATTGGCCATTGTTTTGCTTATAAATATTATATTAAATAAGGCTATAATAATTAAAGAGTTTATCATGTTAACTTGCTCCATTGATTATATTAAATATAGCTTAGTTAATTCTATAGCCATATTTTCTAAATAATTCCATCATCTCTTTTTCTTGGTATTTTTCAACGTAATCGATTGAGTGACCCCAGAAATTGGCTTTGTAAGGATCAGCTTTGTTTTTTAATAATAGCTCGATAATATCTAACCTTTTATGTGCAACTGCGTTGATTAGGGCGGTATTAGCAGGGCGTGAATGCTGATAATTAACATCCGCACCAGCTTCTATTAAAATCTCAATTATTTCTATCTCAATATCTTTGCTATAGGTTGCGTATACTAACGGAGTGTTCACATATCCTCTTTTTGCTTCTATATCGACATTTGATTTTATTAGATCTTTCAATAGATCAATATCTCGATGCTTAATGGCGTAATGGATTGGCTCTAATCTTTCTGCTCCGTTACCAAGATCGATACATTGATTTTTTAAACATTGGGTATTAATAGGCTTTGAAGATTTACAGGCTATATTTTTATCTTTCGGTAGCTTGATTTTGCTAGCCAATTCGATCAATTCATTTTCATCATTATTTTTGGAAGAATATAATTGATATTTTCTATATTTACCGCAATCTTGGTAATCAATTCCAATAGATTTACATTGCTGGCTATTATCACAAGATAGATCTTTGATTGCAGGGATTAGGTTTTTTGTTTCATTGGCAGATGCTGGGTTAAAAAATGCAAAAGAAATTAATATAGAAATCAATATAAATTTTATCAAAATAAACACTCCATTATTGAATATCATTCTTTATATTATTACAGCTAGAATAGAAATATACCAATAGAATCTGGATAAATATTGACATAGAGGGTTCAATCATGTAGATATACAGCATAATTAGAAACCGATGAAAGCGATATAATGAAAAAATTTTTCAAAGAGAAATTTAATGCAAAAGCAAGTAAAAGAAGAAAAAGCCTCCGTCCGCATATTAGTCGTCAATTGGAGAGCCCAGTTTTAACAATCGCTAACATCGGTGGTATAGGTAGTTTATTATTATTGGAGCCAAATTTTTTCTTACTTGCCACTGCATTTTCAGTATATGGATTAAGCAAAGATACATATGCGAATAAGAAACAATTGGAATGGCAGAATAAAAAAGGCCAAACGATGACTTCTTCATTGGCTCTTAAGAATTATTTGGATCAAGCTGAGAATGATTTAATTGGCTTGGATATTATTAAAAGCGAAAAATTGGTGGATCCTAAAGAAATAGAAGACCCAAAGATAAGGTTAAAAGCGGTAAATGCCCATAGAAGAGCAATCAGGGCAGAGGTTATATATGAAAGAATCATTACCCAAGCCAAAGAAATGGCCAAAGAAGTAACAATGAAGAATCCAACCGAGAAATACGAATTTTTGGTTGATCAAGCAAAGCCAGAGATCAAGAAAGAAAGAAAAAAGATAGATTCCTTTGGTATCTAAGCTTGGCTTTAAATAAAACTTGCAATATTAAAAAGAATCTATATATTCTGCTGATACATAACCCTGCTAGCACTTTAATGATGTTAGCTAGAGATATGCTGTCTTAATTAGAATGGTTTTAATTTAGACGATGTCTCATGAATAGCCAAAGGGAACAAAAACATGGCGTTTTACGAAACCGTATTTATCGCTCGTCAAGATATCTCTGCGAAACAAGCAGAAGAATTGGCAAGCAAATTTAGTCAAGTGGTTACTGACAATGGCGGATCAGTTAAGAAAACTGAAAGCTGGGGTCTTAGAAATCTTGCTTACAAAATCAATAAAAATAAAAAAGGTCACTATACATTATTCCATATTGATGCTGAATCTTCAGTAATCTTGGAAATGGAACGTTTGATGCGTATTGATGAAGATATCCTTCGTTACTTAACAGTAAGAATGGATGAAATGCCAGAAGAAGATACTGTTATGATGAAATCAATCAATGGCGGTGGTTCTGATGATGACAGAAAATCTAGAGGAGCAAGAAGATAATGAGTGAAGAAAGAAAAGCAGTACCAGTAGGTCGTCCATTTTTTAGACGCAAAAGAAGCTGTCCATTCGAAGGAAAAAATGCTCCGAAGATTGATTATAAAGATGTAAGAACATTAAATAAATACATATCAGAACAAGGTAAAATTGTTCCGTGTCGTATATCTGGTGTATCAAATAAAAACATGCGTAAACTATCAAATGCAATTAAACGTGCTCGTTTCTTGGCTTTGGTATCTTATGTTGGTAATTAAGAATAAAGGAATATTATAATGCAAGTAATTTTATTAGAACGCATTGGTAGACTTGGTCAAATGGGCGAAGTTGTTAATGTTAAAGATGGTTATGCTCGTAATTTCCTGCTGCCAAAAGCAAAGGCTCTACGTGCAACAAAAAGTAACATCGCTTACTTTGAAACTCAAAAACAACAATTAGAAGCAAGAAATCTTGATCTTAAAAAAGATGCTGAAAAAGTGTTGAAAACATTAGAAGGCATGAGCGTATCAGTTATTAGACAAGCGTCTGATGGCGGACAATTATACGGATCAGTAACATCAAAAGATGTATCCGATCTTGTAAATGCAAAAGGTGTAACAATTTCAAAAGACATGGTTAGAATCGACCGTAGCTTTAAAATGTTGGGTCTATACCCGATGACAATTATACTTCACCCAGAAGTAAAAACTGAAATCACATTAAATATCGCACGTTCAGAAGATGAAGCAATTATCCAGCTTGAAAAAGGTACAGCACTTGTATCTGATGATGTTGATAATTTAGCAGAAGCTGCAATAAAAGCAGTTGAAGCCGACGAAAAGAAAGAAGAAGCTGTTGCTGAAGAAAAAGCAGAAGCGGAAGCTAAAACTGAAGAATAATATTCTTTAAGTTTAGATAAATTCAAAAAAACCGTTCATTATTTATTTAATGGGCGGTTTTTTTATTTTGGGATTATTGGGTTTG
>CALDHH010000005.1 GCA_937941575.1 uncultured Alphaproteobacteria bacterium
TTTGGCGATGGAAGCGGTTAGATATAGTTGGAAAAATATTGAATATCTATCTCCAGAGTTAAGAGATGATGATGATATAGCAAGAGAAGGAATTAAACAAAGTGGACTAACAGTTCATTTTACATCAGATAGAATTAAATCTAATTATGATTTTGGAATATTAGCAATTAGAGAAAATTTTGATTCGTATCGGTTTCTATCAGATAAGCTAAAAGAAAATAAAGATATTCAAATAGAAGCAGTCAAAAATGGACATGCTCTTCTTTTGAAGGATAAGAGTAATGGTTTTTATAAAGATAAAAATATTATGATGGATGTAGTTACAAAAAACGGAGGTTATCTCTCATATGCATCTAAGGGTTTAAAAGATGATGAGGATATTATAAAGGCAGCAGTAAGTAATAGAGGTTTATCCTTAATGGATGCATCTAGGCGTTTAAGATCAAGAGAAGATATTGTCTTGTTAGCAATGGAAAATAACTTACAAGCATTCTATTGCTCATTAGGTGAAGTTAGTAAAAATCAAGATCTTGCAATGAAAGCATTTAAAAATGATCCAAAAAAATATGAATACCTTCCAAGAAATTTAAGAAATAATAAAGAATTTACTAAAAAGATATTAGAAGTCGATGCACTGGCATTTAATGATTTAAAATATAAGTTTAAGAATGATCCAGAGATATTTAAACTTGCTATATCATACGCCAAAGAGCAAGGCAAAGAAGCTGAATTTATTTCGCTATTTCGTCATGATAAAAAACTATGGGGTAATTTTCCTGCATTATCAGATATTGATAAATTACAAGAAGCTAAGTTAGGTCAGCTAGTTAAAAGAAGGATCTTTAATAAAATTGCAGGTAATAAGATAGATGGAGTGAAAAGAATTATCCGAGATTTAAAGAAACACAATTCTTATCACTAATTAAATACTAGGTTTACTAATCGGCTTGGTTGCTTGCTTTAACCATTTCCCAGCATCAGGATCTTTTTTATCTAATCTATCACCAATTTTATTTTGAACATCTTGATGATATTTATTTAAATATTCTAACTCGGCATCATCTAATAATTTAGGATTGATAAGATTCTTATCAATCGGTGCCATGGTTAGGTTTTTAAATCCTAAAATCTTTTTACCATTTTCAGATTTCTTACCTGTATCAATAACATAGATTAAATTTTCAATGCGTATCCCATATTCACCATTTTTATAATAGCCAGGCTCGTTGGATACAATCATCCCTGGCTTAAATGCAGTTTTCTTCGCCATTGGGTGAATTCCCTGTGGGCCTTCATGGACAGATAGATAGCTTCCAACTCCGTGCCCTGTACCATGCGAATAATTCAAACCATTATCAATTAGGGCTTTTCTAGCTTTGGCATCTAAGTTATCACCAGTCTCACCTTCTTCAAATTCAGATAAGACTACTTGGATATGACCTTTTAATACTAAGGTAAAATTATCGATCATTTCTTGGCTTGGTTTATTAATGGCAATTGTTCTTGTAACATCTGTTGTACCATCAAGATATTGACCGCCTGAATCAACCAGATATATTGGACCAGAAGTTAAATCTTTGCTTGATTTTTCATCAACACTGTAATGTACGACCGCTCCATTTGATCCAGCTCCTGATATAGTTCTGAAACTTAGATCTTTGAATTTATTTTCTTCCGCACGGAAATCTAATAATATTTTTGTGGCGGAGAGTTCGGTGTTCCTTCGTGTTATTTCACGTTTTGACATTTGGAATAGGAATCTAGTTAAGGCAACGCCATCTCGGATATGAGCATTAATTGTACCTTGTATTTCAACATCATTTTTAACTGCTTTGGCAATTTGGCAAGGGCTATCGATTTCAATTATATTTGAATTTTCTAATGCTTGTTTAACTTTAAAGGCAGAGAATTTTGGATCGATTAAAACATTTTTATTAGATAGAGATTTTAAACCATTCTCAAAATCTTCAAACGGATGAATCCGAACATCTTGACCTAACCATTTATCCAAATCTTGATCTAGCTTCTCTGCATCAATATATAAATCAACAGAGCCATCTGAATTTGCGATGGCGAAAGATAAAGCAAGTGGGGTATGTGGTACATCATTACCGCGGATATTTAATAACCAAGCAATATCCTCTGGCATAGTAATTACAAATGCATCAGCTGAATTGGTTTTGATATCTTTGCCTAAATTTGCTCGTTTATCAGCAGATTCTTGTCCCGCATATTCTATTGGATGTTTAACGGTTTTGGTTTTTGGAGCCTCTGGTTGTCCATCCCATATTTTATCAATCGGGTTATAATCAACTGCTTTTAATGTAGCACCAATATCGGATACTGCTTTTTCCAAAGCTTTTATCTGAGAAATTGTGTGTAACCAAGGATCGAAGCCCAAAATATCACCCTTTTTAAGGTTTAATTTTACCCATTCTTCTGGCTTTATTGTTGGGATATCTCCTTGATCGGCAGAGATATTGCAAATTTGAAATAGCTTATCATCAACTTCTTGGGTGGATTGTAATGTATAACGACCATCGGTAAAGAAGCCAGCTTTATCGGCTAAAATCACTGCATTCCCTGATGATCCAGTAAATCCAGAGATGAATTCCAATCTTTCAGCCGATTCTGGTAAATATTCGCCTTGAAATTCATCAGCATGCGGTATAAAAAAACCATCAATTTTTAATTTCTTTAATTCATCACGCAATCTGTTGATTTTACTAGCCATTATTATTTTCTCCAAATCCAAGTTAACTCATTTTTATTATTATATAGATGCATAATACGTGAATTTGGTATTTTTGCAAATTCAGAAATCATATTTAAATCTGGATCACCCTGTAACTTAATCGTACAGACCATATTATCAGCCATACCAGAATCCATCCATTTTTTAATCAAAGTCAATAAACGCTCTGGGTAACAAATAATATCAGAGAATAACCAATCAACATGCCCGATTTCATAAGGGTCTAGGGCAAATGCACTATCTTTTAAATAATAAACATTATCCAAACCTGCGATATGTTTTTCAAGTGGGGCTTTATCAACGCTGACTACTTCGGCACCTAATTTTTGTAATACCCAAGTCCAACCACCTGGACAGGCGCCTAGATCAATACATCTTTGACCTTTTCTTGGAATATGTTCTTCTCTTGTGAAAAGCTCCCATAGCTTTAAATAAGCTCTATTCGGTGGGATTTCTTTATCTTCGTTAAATACAATTTCACCATTTGGGAAAGTGCTTGAACACTCGGCTGAATATAGCATTGTATGATTATCCATTAAGCTCCATGAACCAAGCGGAGATTTCGGTGGAATATTTGGGTATTCAATTGGTTTAAATGAGATATGTGGTAATTTATCAATGATTAATTTTGAGCGACCATAAAAATCATATCGGTAATTAACCCAGTTTCTTTGGATAGATTTTAAATGTTTTGCAGCATCACCGATTGAATTTATCCCAATGATCTTTGGATTGAACCAGATATTATCAGCCCAAAACACATCTTTTGCTGGTTCATTAGTTAAGATTAAGCGGTCGAATTGTTTATCTATGCTTCCTAATTCTGCGATTAGTTTATCTTCAAAGCCGCGATGGGCTAGATATGCTGTTAATGCCATGTAATTTTAATCCAATATTATAAAGTGATGCGGTGAATTTCCAATAAAAAGCAATGATTTTATTTGGAAAAACTCGTGTAATAATGTATATAGATTATATGTCTGAAAATCAAAGTAATAAAAACGCTCATATTATTGTCTTCGGCAATGAAAAGGGTGGATCTGGTAAAACAACAACTGCAATGCATGTGGCCGTTGGATTGCTTAGGCTCGGCTATAAAGTCGCAACTATTGATCTTGATAGCCATCAAGCCAGTCTTACAAGCTATGTTGAAAATAGACAGGCTCAGTTTGATAAACATGACGATAAATTGCCGATGCCAGAACATTTCTTATTAGAAAGCTCAGAAAAACGTGATTTGATGGAAAATCATGTTGAAGAGCAGTTAAGATTACAAGAAGCAATTGATAAATTATCAAAAAATAATGATTTTATCGTAATGGATACTCCGGGTAGTAATGCTTATCTAAGCATTATGGGGCATTTCTTTGCTGATACAATTGTAACCCCAGTAAATGATAGTTTTATTGATCTTGATTTGATTGCCAAAATTGAACCAGATAGTTTAGAAATTTTAAAAACAAGCCATTATAGCGATTTTGTAACTGATATCCGTAATCAGAGATTTAAAAAAGATGCTCATAAAGTTGATTGGGTTGTTATGCGGAATAGATTAAATTCAGTTTCCGCCGATAATAAAGCTAATATTAGCAAGGTTCTAAATAGCTTAGAAGATAAGTTAGAATTCAGACAAGCGCCTGGCTTTAGTGAAAGAGTGATTTTTAGGGAGCTATTCTTACAAGGTTTAACCTTGCTTGATTTGAAAAAAGGCTCAAAAAATGAGCTAACTATCTCAAATATAGCAGCTAGACAAGAGGTAAGGCATTTAATCAAAATGATATTGCCATCTAAATCGGCAATTACTATGTCTTTATTGCAAACTGCTTAATCAATAATATTTAAAAATGGATCAGCTTAAATTAACTGTTTTGACCTTAATCTTTTTACTTTCTCTTATTCCAAGTCCAACTCCTGTAACCATAGCCCAAAATCCAAAGCCTCCTATATTAGAGGCAATATTATCTCCATTATCTTTTTTCTTATTATCTTCATAAGCTTTTTTAAATTGGCTGGTTTCCAGAGGGTTACATATGCTAGTTTCTTGTAAGCAATTAGTATATTGCTTTAATAACTTAATATCTTTGCTGTAACCTTTAATAGCAATTAGGTTAAAACTTGTAGATAATATTGCTCCCCCAAAGATTAATGCGACACTTAATTTCCCTGTTTTGCTTAACTTAGCCATTCTTTTAATTCCTTCAAGATTATATAATAAAACAAAGATACAGCAATAAGTTGTATATGTCAATGATTAAATTGATCTATTGATTAAGGGTTATTATTATTCTGTTCTGAAAAATTATTTATCCACCAAGTATAAAATACATATCACAACTTTTTTTGGTAACGGTCTCATCATACCAATTACGTTGCCCGCCAAAATTCCAGTTACAACCATTCACGTAATATGAGCTAACGGCCTGTACTTTACCAGAATATGGCCTGCCATCATCAGTTTTTCGATCTATATTGGCTGCTGTTTTAGGGGAGGTTGGGGCTGTGCCTACTGGGTAGAAACTAGCGCCGCCTGCAATGTCATTCCCAAGTAATAATACATGGGCGTTTAGCTGACCTGATACATTACCTTGGGCATATTTGAACATGAAGCCGCCTCCAATTTTGGCGGTGGGATGAGTTCTTCCCCATTCTCTAGTTCCTGCTGAAGGCTCCACGCCAGAGATTAAATTTGCCATGGATAAATGTTTCCAAGCTTGCGTGTTTTCAGATTCCATAGTCGTATCAACATTTCCCCATAATACACTGGATACTCCAACTATACCGCTATCATCACCATTTTCACAGGAACTTGCTGTATTGCAATTCGGTAATCTTAAAGTTGCTCTACTAGTATCACCTGGGAATGATGAATAAATATCTCTAAAACTTGTAACTGCTGCATCATAAGATTGTACTTGTGATATTGTCGATGATACTTGAGCATTTTCTAATAAAGCTTGCCCTTTTAGGATGCCACCAATCAATAAGCCTATTATTGTCATTACTATTGCTAGTTCAACTAGCGTAAATCCTTTGTTCATAGCTATTTATAACCTTTGCTGAATTAACTTATTTATTGGAAAATTTTTATATATCTATAATAGTATTAATTAATTAATATTCTACTAAGGGCCTAGTGTTGTTAAATATAATTATTATAGTGATTAACTTATAAAAACAGGGGAGCTTGTAAATAATTAATTTAATATCTATTATGATTGGTTAACAAAGAATAATTATAAGGTAATCATCATGCAGACAAATATATCAGTAAGTACAAAAGAAAATCATCAGTTTAATCAATCAATCCTTCGGGAATATGATATTCGTGGGGTCGTTGGAGAAACGCTTAGTTCAGATGATATTTATTTTATTGGTAAGGCTTTTGGAACAATTGTTCAGAGATTGGGTGAGGGTAAGAATATCTGTCTTGGTTATGATGGACGTACTAGCTCAAAAGAGTTTTCAGAACAATTAGCCGCCGGTTTAAAATCAACTGGAATTAATGTTGAAATTGTTGGATTAGGCCCAACACCGCTAGTTTGGTATGCTTTGATGAATAGAGATAATCATGCTGGTGTAATGATCACAGGATCACATAGTCCATTGGAATATAATGGCGTTAAAATGTCATTACGCTCAAGGCCTTTTTATGGTGAGGATGTTCAAGATGTCGGTAGGGTAGCAAAAGCAGGTGATTTTTTAGAAGGCGAAGGCTCTATAAAAGAAGTTGAAATCAAAGAAGATTACTTAAACCGTTTATTACATGATTATGAACCATCTGAGAAAGAATTAAAAATTGTTTGGGATGCTGGAAATGGTGCTGGCGGTGAATTAATGACGGAGATGACCAAACGCATCAAAGGTGAACATCATTTATTATTTGCTGATATTGATGGATCTTTTCCTAATCATCACCCTGATCCAACAGTTGCTAAGAACTTGGTTGATATTCAAAATACAATAAAAGAACATGGTTGCGATCTTGGAATTGGTTTTGACGGTGATGCTGATAGAATTGGTATAGTTGATGAAAATGGCACAATTTATTGGGCTGATATTTTAATTGCAATTTATGCACAAGAGATTTTAGAAACTCATCCAAACTCGTATGTTATATCTGATGTTAAATCTAGCTCGGTTTTATTTGATGAAATTGAAAGATTAGGTGGTAAACCAATTATGTGGAATACTGGGCATTCATTAATCAAAGATAAAATGAAAGAGCTTAAATCACCACTTGCCGGGGAACTTGCAGGACATATTTGTTTTGGGGATAAATTCTATGGTTATGATGATGGTTTATATTGTGCAATACGTCTTTTAAATATAATGCATAAAACAGGTAAAAAACTATCTGAGTTAACTTCTCATTTACCAAAGATGTTTAATACTCCAGAAGTTAGATTGCATGTTGATGCTGATAAGAAACTACCTTTAATTAATGCCATTAAAGAAAATTTAAAATCATTTGCTGATATAAAAGTAAATGATATTGACGGGGTAAGAGTTGATAGTAAAGACGGTTGGTGGTTAATCAGGCAATCTAATACAGAAGATGTAATAAGCTTCAGAGCTGAATCAAAGACGGAAGAAGGCTTAAAAACCTTACAAAATACAATAGTTGAACAACTGCAACTTAATGGTGTAGAATTCAAATTCTAAAATAATGTAAAAAAAACTTGGGGGAGTTTATAAAATGTCAGTATCTTTTAGTCCAATAGTATTGGAATTAATGGCGTCTAGAATATGTCACGATTTAATAAGCCCAATCGGCGCGATAAGCAATGGTATGGAATTAATGGAAGACATGGGTGATGAATTCATGGAAGATTCATTAAGTTTAATTAGCTCAAGTAGTGAACAAGCGGCTTTTAAATTAAAAGTATTCAGGCTTGCTTATGGTGCATCTGG
>CALDHH010000006.1 GCA_937941575.1 uncultured Alphaproteobacteria bacterium
GTTAGATCAGGTGCTAGAATATCAATGCCGGGGATGATGGACACCGTATTAAATCTTGGATTGAATGATGAAACTGTCGAAGGATTAGCCACAAGAAGTGGTGATAAAAGATTTGCTTATGATAGTTACCGCAGATTTATCCAAATGTACGCCAATGTAGTTCTGGGTTTAGATCATTATATGTTTGAAGATATATTGGACAGTTTTAAAAGACAGGAAGATATAAAATTAGATACTGAAATATCATCCGAAGAATGGCTTGATATAATTGCTGATTATAAAGCATTCGTGAAATCAGAACTTAAATCCGACTTCCCACAAGATGTAAATGAACAATTATGGGGAGCAATTGGAGCAGTATTTAAATCTTGGATGGTGCCACGTGCGATTACTTACAGAAAATTAAACGACATTCCAGAGAGCTGGGGCACGGCAGTTAATGTGCAAGCAATGGTATTTGGAAATATGGGTGAAGATTGTGCAACTGGAGTTGCCTTTACCAGAAATCCAAGCACTGGCGAGAATTTATTTTATGGTGAATATCTTATCAATGCCCAAGGCGAAGATGTGGTTGCGGGAATTAGAACCCCACAAGATTTAACCATTAAAGGTAAGCAAGATAACAAATCCGATCTACCTGCTATGGAAGAGACTATGCCTTCCGTATTTAATCAATTAAATGATATTAGATTAAAGTTAGAGAAACATTATAAAGATATGCAAGATATCGAATTTACCATCCAACAAGGTAAATTATACATGCTGCAAACTAGATCAGGGAAAAGAACGGCAGCCGCTGCATTACGTATGTCGGTTGAAATGGTCGAAGAAAACCTAATCGATAAAAAAGAAGCAATTTTAAGGTTAGAGCCAGAAGCATTAGATCAATTACTTCACCCTAGTTTGGATCCAAATGCAGTTAAAGATATTTTAAGCCAAGGTCTGCCAGCATCTCCTGGAGCAGCATCAGGTGCGATTGTTTTTAATTCTGATATTGCTGAAAAAATGGCAAATGATGGTCTTAATGTAATCCTATGTCGGATTGAAACTAGTCCAGAAGATATTCATGGTATGCATGCCGCCAATGGTATTTTAACTACTAGAGGTGGAATGACTAGCCATGCAGCAGTTGTTGCCCGCGGGATGGGTCGAGCTTGTGTTGCAGGCGCTGGCGAGATTGCAATTGATTATTCAAAAGAAACCCTATCCGTACAAGGGCAAGAATTTAAATCAGGCGATATCATTACAATTGATGGTTCAACTGGTGAAGTTATGAAGGGGAGAGTTGATACAGTTCAACCTGAACTATCCGATAATTTTAATAAAATAATGCAATGGGCCGATGAAGTTAGACGTTTAAAAATTAGAACCAATGCTGAAACTCCAGAAGATGCTAGAACTGCATTGAAATTTGGAGCAGAAGGAATTGGGCTTTGTCGTACCGAGCATATGTTCTTTGATCCTGCAAGAATAATGCATGTACGTGAAATGATATTGGCAGATAATGAAGATAACAGACGCTTAGCTTTATCAAAATTAGAGCCAGTTCAAAAAGAAGATTTTAAAGCTTTATTTGAAATAATGAATGGTTTACCTGTTACAATAAGATTACTTGATCCACCTCTACATGAGTTTTTACCACATGCGGAAAAGGAGATTAATGAGCTAGCCAAATCTTTGGAAATATCCATCGATGTAATTAAAGCCAGAATAAATAGATTACATGAATCCAACCCAATGCTGGGGCATCGAGGTTGTAGATTGGCAATTACCTATCCTGAAATTTATGAAATGCAAATAAAAGCAATATTTAAAGCTGCTTGTGAAATTACAAAAGCAACTGGCGATAAAGTAATTCCAGAGATCATGGTACCACTTGTAATGTCATCAGAAGAATTGGTGATTATCAAAGATTTAATTATCAAAACTGCAAATAATATTATGGCTGAATATGATATCGAAATTGAATATTCTGTTGGAACAATGATTGAATTACCAAGGGCTGCTTTAAAGTCTGATGATATTGCCAAAGATGCCGAATTCTTTAGCTTTGGTACCAATGATTTAACCCAAACAACATTGGGAATAAGCCGTGATGATGCTGGCATGTTCTTACCCGATTATCAAAGAAAAGGTATTTTTGAAAAAGACCCTTTTGCTAGTATCGATGTAAATGGTGTTGGTGAATTGGTTAGATTATCTGTTGAACGTGGCAGAGCAACTAGACCAGATATCAAACTTGGGATATGTGGTGAACATGGTGGTGATCCAGATTCAATTAAATTCTTTGAAACAATTGGCTTAAACTATGTTTCTTGTTCGCCTTATCGAGTGCCGATTGCTAGATTATCTGCGGCACAGGCAAAATTATTGAATGAATAATTACTTATAATAAAAAACCTCTGCTAAGTTTAAACTTGGCAGAGGTTTTTCTATATCATTGTTTTCCTAATTCCAACAATCTGGATTGATGATTATCTTATATTCTTTTTTATTAATTATTACTTCTAACTCTGATGCATTATCAAGTTTAGCAATATTTAATAAAGCCAGTCCAAAGCCAGAATTAAAACTTGAAATATTACCTATTTTTTTATCATTCATATATATATAATTCTCATTTTCTAATTCAAATTCTTCTTTTATTTCAATGCTATATAGTCTTTTCTTGAGAGTGCCTTTATAATGCATTCTGGCTGTAACTTCTTGACCGATATAACATCCTTTTGACCAAGAAATACCATTTAGCTTATCAATATTACATTCTAGTAAAGTTGATTTTTCAATAATTAAATCTTGCCCAGATTTTGGAATTTGATTTTTAATTCGATATGTTTCATAGGATAGTTTTGCATCATCTGTATCAATATCAACATCTGTGATTAAGCGATAACCCATTTTATCAGATCTTGTATCTTGATAAACAATAGCGTCAGTAAAATTATTATCTAACATCCAATAGATTTTACTATCCAATATTTCAAGACTAACTTTTGATCTTAATTTATATATCTTTAATATCTTAGCAAATCGCTCTACCCTATCTCTATCAATATCTAGTAATAAATTATCACCATCTTCAATAATAAAGAAATCAAATAAATATTGTCCTTTATTATTTAATAAACAGGAGTAGATTGCGTTATTACCTTCATCTAATAGATTTATATCATTGGTAATCAATCCCTGTAAAAAAGATTTTCTATCTTCCCCTGCAATTTTTAAAATTACTCTATCTTTTAATAATTGGGTCATTATAATATCTCCATGTTTACAAGAATAATCTTTATTATAATTTTGCTTATTTTACCAGCTAATTCATATGCTGCTGAAAAAGAATATGTGATTTTGCTACATGGAATCAACCGTAGCAGTAAATCCATGGAGAAATTAGCCGATTATTTTAAAAAGAATGGCTATGAGACTTTAAATGTAAATTATGCATCAACTAAATACACAATTGATATTCTAGGCGAAAGATTAGATAGAAAAATCAAAGCCAAAATCCCCAAAAATGCCAAAATTAATTTTGTATCTTATTCAATGGGAACTTTAATTAGCAGATTATATATTCATAAATATAAACCAAAGAATTTAGGTCGAGTGGTATTAATCGCGCCACCCAATAATGGCAGTGAAATCGCTGATTTCTTAATGGATAACCCCGCCTATCAATTAAGCTTTGGTCCTGCTGGACAAGAATTGGGAACTGGTACAAATTCAATTATAAAAAAATTACCAGCTGAATTTGATTATGATATGGGAGTAATCGCAGGCGATAGAACAATCGACCCAATTTCTTCATTTATTATCCCAGGCAAAGATGATGGCAAAGTATCAATTAAAAGCACCAAGTTAAAAGGAATGAAAGACCATATAATAATCCATGCCAGCCATACATTCATAATGAAAAACAAAACAGCATTAAAACAAAGTTTATATTTTTTAAGAAACGGTATATTTAAAAAGGAATAATTAAAATGAATGAGCATTTTCAAGGTAATATAAAAAGAATTCAATGGAATAATAGATTGAAGTCTATTGGCTTGAGCTTTTATTTTATAATCGGGATATTTATTTTTGTTACTTTATTCATGGCAGCAATATTTAGCCCTGTATTAGTTACTGGTGGGATAGAAGGTTTAGTTAAAATATTCTCATCCAAATATGCAACTGATCCGAATTACACCATATTTAAATTACTAAAACCATATATAAAAGTTGCCCTATTTATTATGGCGTCTACTTTATATTTCTTTCATAAAACATTGAGTAATATAGGTTCTTTCTTTGATGCAATTGAGCTTAACTTAAATAGTAAAGATCAATTCTACCGAATATTAGAAAATATGTGCATTAGCCGTGGTTTAAAAATACCTAATTTATATATTTCCAATAATAATATGGTGATGCCAAATAATCTGATTACTGGCGTTATCACTACTGATTTAAAAGGGGTAAATTCTTTGATCATTACCCAAGCAGTGTATGAGCTACCAAAAGGATTACAAGAAGCCTATATCGCCCAAGCAGTATCACGTATTCATAGTAAAGATACCATGTTCTTATCCCTATTCTGTTTCTTTGCTTATTTCCCTTATCACTTAGAGCAATCAATGCATAAATATGTGGCGATATTATTCAAGCCGTTCTTAATCGCAACTGATTTTATCATAAAACCAGTAAGGGAAATGATTATCGAGCAAAGATTTGCAAAGCTGGATTTGGGGTCAATTGAACTTACCAAAGAAAAGAATCCAACAATTGAGCTTTTGGATAGGATGGCTACATATGAAGAAATGACAGTGTATATTCATGATCCATATCTATCATTATTTATTTGTAAAAGAGCGGATGAATATCGCCTAGATAAGATTAAAAAAGCTTAAATACTATTTCTTGAATTTGTTATTTATAATTCTCTGCTGATTATTTTGATGTGGCTTTTTTGCAATTAATTCAATAACTTGTTTATTTATTTTCATTCTTGAAAAATCTAATTTATATCGTATTCCAGTATTCTTCTGAATTAAATAATCATCTTCCATACTTGCTAATATATTCTTGGCAAATATCTCCATTTTGCTTAATTTAAATTGGAACCAATCAACTTCATCAGTTCTATCTTCGGGTGCCATAGTGCTATTTGCTGCTTCTCCAATTTCTTTCGGAGCTTGAAATTCTTCTGCTCCAATCTTCTTAAATACTTGTTTTGATCTTTCATTATCTCTATCAATTTCTAAGACAATTCGGTCCTCTGGTGGCTCGAATATATAGGCATGTAACACTTGGGCGCTAATTAAGGTTTTAAATAAGCCCAAGCCAGATAAAGTAATTCTAGTCGAGCCAATCTCCGTCCATTCATGGTTATCTTTGCCTTGTTTAGAAATTGGATAAGAGATTGATGATGCATGTATTTTACCATTTTTATCTTCGATAATTGTAACTGAGCCCGATTTAATCATGGCTTTCATTAATGTCTTATCACGAATGGCAACATGTTCATGTCTATTGCTTAGGTAAAAATCAAATATATTTTCAACATCATCAATTGTTGAAAAACGAATATATAATTTATTAATTTTATGGTTACCCTGCATATAATCTTTCTTGTATTATTATCTATAGATAATATATTAGAGCAATGACGAAAGAAATACCAGACCAAGAATTTGCTGATAAAATCTATCAAGCATTAACCGAGCAGAATATTCCAGAACAATCATTTAGAGATGAATTTGGATTAACTTTAGGTGCTGTGCATCGTTGGACAACTTTAAAAAACCTGCCCCAGCCTCTTATCCGTGCATCCATCCTAGAATGGATAGATGCACAAAACCAATAAGACTTGACATTTCCCATATTTTTGTGTATTTATGTAATATAAATATTTAAGGAGATTATTAATGTTAAAACAAAAATACCTAAAGAATCTATCATCTGATCTATCTGAACAAGAAGTAAAATGGCAAACCGAGCTATATCAAACACTCCCTTTAAAGCTTAAAAAAATTATTGATGAGACAGTTGATATTAAAAAAGCATCAACCGAGACAATAAATACATCAATTGGGTTAATTGATAATACAAGCTTGGCAGAAGATTTAACGCCAATGTTTGGTGAAGAAGATGCTGATGCTATTATTCAACTTTGTAAAGATTCAAGCTCCAATAATTCTAACTTACAAACAGCAACAGTTTGTATCTACCCAAATCAAATTGAGATTGCAAAAGAAGCTTTACAAGATACCGATGTAGGAATTGCCACAGTAAATAATTTCCCTCATGGCGATCAATCTGTCGAAGAAGCACTAGAACAAGTAAGAGAAGCTGCTAGAAACGGTGCAGATGAAATTGATACCGTTTTGGATTATGAAGCATTTTTAAATGGTGATAGTAATAAAGCTTACAATAAATTAAAGGCTGTATCTGATGAATGTAAAAAACATGGCTTAGTCTTAAAAACTATATTAAAAGCCAGCACATATAATAATTATAAAGCCCTACATCAAGCAAGCATTATTGCATGTATGGCAGGCAGTGATTTTGTTAAAACTTGCACTGGTAAAAAGCCAAAATCTGGTTTTGGTACTGGTGCTAATGACGCATCAAATATCTTAACAATGGCCATAGTAATGCAAGCTGTATCATCTTATAATAAAGAATATAGAGCAGATATTGGGGTTAAGATTTCTGGTGGAGTTAAATATCCAATTGATTGTGAGAAAATGCGTTATCTGGTCGATAATATCATGGGATCAAAATATTATAACTCAGATAAGCTTAGGATTGGTGCAAGCTCCCTACTTTCAAATCTGGTTAATGCTAATGCTCCGACAGAAACTAAACAGCAATTAAAAACAGAAAGTAAGTTTGCTTATTAAGAAAGTTATTTAAGATAGCTTTCAACTAGATTAACCCAATAACTTGCTCCAATTGCTAAGGCATTATCATTAAAATCATATTCTGGGCTGTGTAATGCTGCGGTTTTATTCTGTTCTCTTTGACCAAGGATTATATAAGCCCCTTTTGATTCTTCTAAGAAATAAGCAAAATCTTCAGCACCAGTTGTTGGAACAAATTCAGCATCAACATTATCTTCACCAACCGTTATAATTGCAGCTTTAATCGCATTATCTGTTTCAATATCTGAATTCATAACCGATGGATAACCATCAATGAAATCAATCTCTGCTATTGCACCAAAAGCATCACAAGTTGAATTGACTATTTTTATTACTCTCTCTTTTATTAATGCTCTATCTTCTGGAGAAAAGCAACGAATTGTCCCGCCAATCTCAGCCGTATCAGGCATAACATTTAAGCTATCTGTACCGGCATGGAATTTACAAATACTTAATACCGCTGGATTAGTCGGCTTAATATTCCTACTTATGATTGTTTGTAAGCTTTGAACAATTGTTGATGCTGTCGTAATTACATCAATATTATTATCTGGCATTGCCGCATGGCCACCTTTACCACTTATCTTAATGATAAGTCGATCAGCCGAGGCAGTAATACCACCTTTTCTAATTGCCATTTTACCAATATCAATTCCAGGCCAATTATGCATTCCATATATTGCATCACAAGGGAATTTATCAAAGATACCATCATTAATCATGGCTTTTGCCCCTGCTCCACCTTCTTCTGCTGGTTGGAAGATTAAATGAACAGTTCCGTTAAAATCTTTATTTTCTGATAGATATTTGGCAGCTGCTAATAACATTATTGAATGACCATCATGGCCACAGCCATGCATCTTACCATCAATTTTTGAACAATAGCTAAGCCCCGTTTTCTCCAAAATATCCAAAGCATCCATATCAGCCCGTAGGGAGATTACTTTATCACTATCACCATTTTTAATAGTTCCAACAATACCAGTGCCACCAAGTCCACGATGGATTTCAATGCCCAGTTTAGTTAATTTATCTGCAATATAATCTGATGTCCAAAATTCTTCATATGCAGTTTCTGGATTCTGATGTAAATCACGGCGCCAGCCGATTGCTTCATCTTCAAATTCTTTAATCTTTGCTAATACAGACATGTTAATGCTTTCATTTATTATTTAATTTGCAGTAAATCTCTTTAACCATTTATCTCTTGATTCTTTAAAACCATAGTTTTTCTTTGGATTATCAACAGAACCATAATCTTTATTTGCCAATTCTTCTATAGCATTCTTAAATAACATGAAGTTTTTCATCCTATCGAAGCTGATCTCAATTTCTTTATCATATTTCATATGTGCCAAGTTCGGATTTTTAACAATTTCCATGAAATATCTTGCTTTGATTGGCAACCCTTCAACGGTAAATTTATACCAGTTATCTGATCTGTCGGTTAAATCACCTGTATTAATTGTCTTATTAGAAATCTGCTTTATCTCATCACTCGGAGAAAACTTTCTCCAACCTAATTTCTCTGCCTTTGCTTGAATGAATTTATGTTCCATATGAGCAATGAATGATTCTTCTGGTGGCTCAACAAGAACAGTTCTTAATACTTGTGCAGTTGTTAATGCATCAAACAAACCAGGATAGCCATTTAATACAACCCGAGTGGATCCAATTTCTAACCATTTTTGAACATTTACTCCATTAACATCGGCATCTAAACCATAAGAAATTGATGAGGCAACTATCTCACCTTGTTCATTCTCCAAATATGCAATTGAACCACTTTCTGCCTTGGCAGTAAGTAATTCCTCTTCTCTTTTTCTAATGTTATCATGTGCATGAATATCATAAAATTTTAAGATCCGAGAAATATCTTTCTTACATGCGAATCTTAAATAATATTTATCCTTAGGAGTATTATTATCCATTTAATTTACCTCTATTTAGTTCTGAAATTTAGAGGCAATATAAGTATAATAAAAAATAAAATCAAGTATTATTAGAGATATAGGCTAATATTAACTATATTTAATAAATTTTATACTATACTGTTATTTAAGGGATTATCTATTGAAAGTAAGGCTTTACAATGCATAGAAATATTATAAAAACAGTTTCCATTATGGCTACAATATTCATGTTAAGCGCATGTATGCCGATGGGTGATGAAACCATTAATTCGGAACTTTTTAAAAACACCCAAGAGTTGAAAGAACAAGTATCTAAACTAAAACTAGGCATGACTAAATGGGAAGCATTTAATACTATTGGCATAGACGAATCAAAATTTGATAATATGAGTACCGCAATAATTCAAATGTCCTTATATGGATCATCCATTGTCCAAGGAACTCCGGAAGATCTTGAAAGATTTAGAAAAAAGATCAAAACATATGAAGGTTTCTCACTCCATTATCGGAATTTAGAGAAAAAAGGAACTTTAGGATTCGCAAAAATGAAAGTGGATCAAAAAGGCCATGACTTATTACTGCATCTAATCTTTAATCATGGCAAACTTGTGAAATCATCCGTAGAAGGTAGACATTCAGTCAATAAATCCGAAGATCAATATATCTGGTCCCCTCTAATACAAACTGGCTTATCAGTATTATAAAGTTTTTCCAAATAAATTAAGATAAGCAATTGACAATCTAGTATAATTCTCTTAAAAATCCAGTTAAGCAAAGTTTAATTTGAACTTTGCATGTTTTTGTTTGATTGAATCTAGGGAACTTAAATAATATGAGCTTAACCCCAGAAGAATTAAAAAAGAAACTTGCAGAGATTAGATCAGATGATGCAAAAGAAGCCGCGGCAAAACCCAATAGCCCTATCGATTCAAAATCGGCAAGTATGGCATTCCGCGCGACAATTGAAATGGTATCTGCCGTTGTTGTTAGCGTTTTTCTGGGATATTTGTTAGATCAATGGTTGGGTTCAAAACCGTGGTTTATGATTATAATGTTGTTTATTGGTTTCATTGCTGGCTTTTTAAATGTTTACAGAGCAGCAACAGGACAAGATTTAAAAGTCGGTTTGAATAATAAAAGCAAAACCGAGCAAGAATTAAAAGATGAGCAAAATGATGAACAAAAATGAAGGAATAAATTAAAGTGGCTAACCCTTTATCACAGTTTGAAATTAAACCAATCATGGAATGGCAGTTTGCTGGCATGAATTTGGACTTTACCCAATCTTCTTTATGGATGGGTATCGCAGTTATCACAGCAACATTGTTCATGACCTTAACCGTCAGACAAAAAGCAATGATCCCAGGCAGGTGGCAAAACCTATCTGAAATGTTCTATGAATTTATTGGCAAAATGGTCAAGGATAATCTTGGCGCAGAAGGCAAAAAATACTTCCCATTTGTATTTACAATATTCATGTTCGTATTATTTGGTAATTTATTGGGTCTTATCCCTTACTCATTCACTTATACAAGTCATATCATCGTAACTGGTGCTTTGGCTCTATTCGTCTTCTTTTTGGCAACAATGGTTGGGATTTGTAAACATGGTTTACATTTCTTCTCTTTATTTTTACCAAAAGGATTACCTGTATTTATCGCGCCATTAGTTGTGGTGATAGAGGTTGTATCTTATCTGTCTAGACCTTTAAGTCTTTCAGTACGTTTATTTGCAAATATGGTTGCTGGTCATACCATGTTAAAAGTGTTTGCAGGTTTCAGTACATCAATGATTGTTGGAATGGGTTTTACGACAGGTATCACACTTGGTATCCTACCGATGCTATTTAATGTTGCTTTAACTGGTTTAGAGGTAATGATTGCCTTTATCCAAGCTTATGTTTTCGCAATTTTAACATGTATTTATCTAAAGGATGCGATTGAATTACACTAATTATTTTTAACTTTGCTCTGTACTCAAGCAAATAAATTTGATACATAGCTAGTTATTAGGTTCATAAACTTAACATTAACGAAGAAAAAAAGGATTAAAAAAATGGAAGCAGAAGCAGCAAAATTGATCGGCGCAGGAATAGCAGTTATACCGTTACTAGGTGTTGGTCTTGGTTTGGGAACTTTATTCGCAGCAGTAATCGAAGCAATGGGTAGAAATCCTGCAGCAGCAGAATCAGTAAAGGGTGCTGGATTATTCTATTTCGCTCTTGTTGAAGCGATCGCTCTATTCGCACTAGTTATTGCTCTACTTATCTTATTCGTATTTTAATTGAATTGAATTAGATAATTTTTGAGTAAATTAAAGGGATAAAAAGAAAATGCAAAATCTTGGTAAATATATTTGTGCTTTTGGAACTATAACAATGTTCTCTAATTCTGCTTTGGCGGAAAAGAGTTCTGGTGGGTTCCCACAATTAGACGTATCAACATATGCTAGTCAGGTTTTCTGGTTAGTAATTGCATTTTCTTCTCTTTACTTCTTAATGTCTAAAAAAGCATTACCAAAAGTTGGTGAAGTTTTGGATAGACGTCAGAAATCTCGTGAAGATAATTTGCTTAGTGCCGAAGAAGACCAAGCAAAAATGGAAGAAGTTAAATCTTTATACGAGGCAAAATTAACTGATGCTCATAATAAATCACAGGAATTATTAGCTAAGACAGCTAAAGAGTTAAGTGATATTGCTCATCAGAAAAACGAAGAATTTGCAAATGATGCAAAAAAGAGATTAAAAGCTACTGATAAGAAAATTGAAGTTGCAAAAGATGATGCTTTAAAAGAAATATCCGATATCGCGGCCGATATTGCAGTAGAAGCAGTCAAAAAGATAGTATCTGTGAAAGTTACAAAAACAGAAGCAAAAAAAGCAGTTAAAGCTGCATTAAAAACAGGTTAATTATTTTTTAAAATTAAGGTCTTACACAAATGTCAGAAAATATACAATTCGAAGATAGAATTAATGAAGTTGTAAAAGAGTTAGATGAAGCAACATCTAGCGTGACAGAAAAAGTAACCACAATCCCTGAAAATACTGAACAAGTATTAGAAGAATTAAATTTTGGTAATGAACAATTTGACATTAAAACTGATATAGAAGCAGTGGTAGAAAAAGAAACTATAATGCAAGAAGATGCTGTTATAGAAACTGTACAAGATAATGTTGCTGAAGAAATTATAATAGAGCCTGCAACTAATACTGTAACAGAAGCTATTGTTGAGCCAGTTACCAATACGGTTTCAACTGTAAAGGAAACTATTTTAGAGAAAACAGCCGATGTTAAAGCAACAGTTATCGAACATGCAGCTGATGCTAATGATGTAATTGCTCATCATGAAGGTCCATTTAGAGACCCTTATTTCTGGGTTCTAATCTCATTCATTATTTTTGTTATACTAGCTTTTAAATACGGTAAAAAACCACTTTTAGACATGCTAGATAAAAGAACTGAAGATATTAGATCTGAATTAGAAGAAGCAGAAAGATTGAAAGTAGAAGCTCAGGATTTACTCGCAAGCTATCAACGTAAATATAAAGATGCAATGCAAGTAGTTGACGAGATTAAAAAGCAATCGAAAGATGCTAATAAGCAATTAAAAGCTGAAGCGAAAGCTGAATTAAATGAACTTTTAAAACGTCGTGAAGAACAATTACTAGAGCGTATTAAAAGAGCTGA
>CALDHH010000007.1 GCA_937941575.1 uncultured Alphaproteobacteria bacterium
ATCTGAAATTTCTAAAAATACTAATTATAACCCCCCATCGGAAAGATTAGACAAAAGTTATTTATCTGACATAGGTAAGCTTTCAAAAGAAGATTATTTAGATGATAAAGATTTATCAAAGTCTATGCATAATAAGCTTAGCGATAAAGTTAAAGCCCTTATCAGCCAAAAATTCGTTAATAATCAACAAGTTAAGAGAGCAAAACCTTCTGCTGTGAAGTCTAAGTTTTAAACCCTCTCAACCATCGAAACATAAACTCCATTCTCTGGACGGATAGTAATCCTACCCACTGGTTCTGGAGTATGGTTTGGTTTTGGGGTGAATTTGTATTTTTTTACTAATGTTGCCAATATTAGACTGGATTCTTGTAGGGCGAAGCCTTTGCCGATGCAGATTCTAGGGCCTTTACCGAATGGTAGATAGGAGCATTTAACGGCTTCCTTCTCACCAGTTTCTTTATCAAATCTATCTGGGTTGAATGTGTCAGCATCTTGCCATTGTTTGCGGTTTCTGTGGATTAACCATGGGGCGATTACTACATATGAGTTTTTCTTCATATTTTTATCACGCATGCAGGTATCATGAATATTCTTGCGTAAGAAAAATCCAACAGGTGGGAATAAACGCAAAGCCTCGTTAAAGGCGTTGGAGATTTGTTTTAATTTTTGAATATCAGAATATTCAATTTCTCTATCCCCAACCACTTCCATAATTTCTTTATAAATAACTTCTTGGAAATCAGGACAATTGGCGATTAAATGAATTGCCCAAGTAAGCGAGCTTGCGGTTGTTTCATGCCCAGCTAGGAATAACATGGAGATATGATCAACCAATTCATCATAATCAAATGCAGCGCCTGTCTTGGGGTCTTTTGCCTGCATGATGCTGCTTAAAATATCGTCCTTGCCCATATCATCGCCTGATTGGAATGCGTCGTAGCGTTTTTTGATTATTGGGGCTAGGATGGCTTTGATTTTTTTTGCTGATTTACGGCTTCGCCATTTATGCCAGAAGGCTGGTAGCTTTGCCAATTTGAAAATCATCGTTTTTTGGGCTTTTTCTTGGAATTCGGTAAAGGCGTCAAATAATATTTGGCAATCTTCTTCCTTTAATTCTTCCGATAATATTGTTCGAAAGATAACATCAGCGGTGATATGGGTCATCTCAGCATCAATATGGATGAAATCCTGCTCAGAATATTTATCAAATCTATCCATCATATCGGATACAGAATTGGACATCAATGGGAACACTCTTTTTAGCTTGGTATGGGCAAAGCCTTTATCCATCATTTTACGTTGTCTTTGCCATTCTTCGCCATTGGTGGTGAAGATGCTATTGCCCAGAGCTGGCTCTAATACTTCGCCTAATACTTCGTGTTTTGGGAAGTCTTTGGATTCTTTGACCATCACCCTTTGGACGAGATCTGGTTCATTTGGTACAAAGAAATTATTGCCAAAAATCTTTACCTTACCCATTTTCATTGAATAGCTTTTCTCAAAGATTATATCCAACCATGAATTACGCCCCGATATAAATCTTTTTAAATATGATTTCCGATCTTTGCTTGGCTGTGGATAATATGGTTTGAATTTTTCTTTCATTATAGTTCTTTTATATTTTCTTCTAATATTTGATTAGATGCAGTTATTTGATAAAAATCATATTCGGCAATATTATCACCAGCCATAAAATATTGGAAATGGATTCTTAATCTATCTTTCTTCATTTTTTTATATTCATCTGGGTTAAATATATTGTGGAATTTTGGATTTAATATTTTAACAGGATTGCTAATCTCACAATCAATCATGGCATATGGGTCAGTCATGGCGAAACAGATATAATCAGCAGGCGAGCTTATATCAACCCATTTAACCTTACTATCTGCAATTACTTTAAGATCATTCTGAAATGATTTGGCTTCGGGTAGAAAGCTTAACCAAGGTATTACTTGCGCCATTGATAAGAATTTTATTTTAGAGATATCAAATTTTGGGTGTTCTTGGATGATTTTAGATATCACTGATGCTGCCAAATTCGTGCCCATGCAATGACTTATTATTAAGGTTTCATCATATTTATTATCAGAGTTTTTGATTATAAATTCTGCAAATTCATTTATTCTGATATCAACTTCTTTATTACCTTTTTTGGCAAGATTGCTAAAGAATATATGCCCTCGTAATATCCAAAATAGATTAAATCTATTGGCCAAGGTAATTGATATTTTAAAGGTTAGAGCGAATATAATAATTGAAATTATGGAGCCGATAATGGGGCTGAAAGGTAGAAAAATATAGGCAGTAAGAGCAATCAAAATTGCAAATAATATCGTCCCAATCGCCACGATTAAAGGCATAGCACCAGATAATCCAGGTGGCCAACATAGTCTTAAGACATTCATAAAACAGCCACTAGAGCCGTAATGCCAGTTACATTTAATGCCTTCATACATCATTTTAAATGGAGATTTAACCCAATGTTTGCGGATAATATCATCCCAATGAAGATAATTAAAATCTGTATTAGTTTTAGCATTTCCTTTGGAATAATTTATTTCCCAATTCGAGCAAAATTTAGCTTTTTTCTTACGCTTACCAATATTAATATTTGAATTGGTAAGTATAGATTGGGCTTTGGATTCTTTATTGTATAATTGCCAAAAACTGCTAGCTCCTCTTGGGTCAAAAGCACTAATGTAGAATATCTGTCTGTTATTTACCTTAGCCATTTTGACCCTTAGAAGATTTAAATAATTAAATCACTATATTAAGGTGTGCGTTTCTTATTACAAGCTAATAAAGTCTTCATTTCTTTATTGGGTTTATTTATAGTACCGCTAAAGATTAATGCTCCTGTTTTAATATCTTGCAGAGCAAATGCGAATGAGCGATCAAAGAACATATCAACATGTTTTACTGGCTCTGGCATAAATGCAGTTGCGCGCATAACATTTGCAGTTGTAATTGCTGCTAGCTCAGATCCTTTTTCATCAGTTTTAAAAGCAGTTTGATGTGATATCTTGCTAACCACTAATGGGCTTTCTTTATCAGAGCTCATTTTTAATAGATCAGCTGCGCGTTCATCAAAGATCTGTTTGATACCCATATCTTCTAAAACTGGTTTAATATCATGATCTTGCTCAATATCAATATGCGGTAATTTTACAGTAGCGGTTACTCTTTCAAAATTTGCAGGTTCTAACCAATTTGGAAAATCCTGACCATCATATTGTTCCATGAATTTACGAGCAGATTGTTGATCATCTTTTGGTCTAATTAAAACCATTCGCATTGTTGGAGCAGCTTTTTCTTCGTCACCATAAGTCAGAGCAATTGAATCATAATCATCACCTTCTTGGTATTGAGATTGACCTTCTTTAAAGAATTTATTCATCATCTGAGTTAGGTTCTGATCATCATCAGAGTTGAACTCTTCTTCGACCGTTAGCTCTTCATCAAATTTATGGGTCCAGTCGCCTTTGAAATATAG
>CALDHH010000008.1 GCA_937941575.1 uncultured Alphaproteobacteria bacterium
GCATCGACGGTATTTGATTTCGATATTGGGACTTCTGCGATTAAGGTTGTTTTGCTTAATTCTACTGCGCAAACCTGACTTCCGATTGTTTCAATTCTCTCTAATGTTTGGAATGTTCCAGTTTTTGTTGATTCTTGATAAGCAAGATTTGATCCAGCTAATATTGCAGCGCTTAGAGCAACAGCAGTCACTCTTTTCTTTTTACTGTTTAAATTAAATATTGATAATACGCTTTTTAATTTTGACATTTTTATACATCCTTACAATATATTTTCTATTTCTCTATAATAACTTTATTCCAATTATATTTAGTGACTTGGACCAGTTCCAAAATTTGATTGTTTATTTTCCCTTGGGTCAAAGCTGCCTATATTTGGGTATTTTATATTAGTTGGGTTACTATAAGTTCCACCTTGAAGGTCTTGTCTTACTGGATAGTTTGGTACATTTTGTACATTCTGACCATTATATCTAATTTGCCCATTCTGGCCGTTAGACCCATTAAAATCCTTATTTAAATTCCAATTTTGATTAAGCCCATTATTATTTGGATAAAAGTTTTGTCCCTGCTCTTGTGGGATAAATTGTTGCTGTTGTTGCCCTTGGAAATTTTGTCCTTGATTTTGTTCAAACTGATCTGGATTATTTGGGTCAAACTCGTCTAATGATATCTCTGGTTCAACAATTTTTGCTTCCAAGATATTAGGCAAAGCCCCTATTTTTCCTGCATCTTTACCAGTAATTGGGAAATCATATTCTGTACCGATTTCTAGTTTATCTTGTAACTTCTTTGCACTAAGTTTACCGAATAATACCGATGGATCATTCCTAAATTCACCTTTATTAGTAGTAACAGTATATCTTACATTCTTTAGGCAGTCTGGTTTTGTAACTTTTGCGCTATAATTAATATTGCTTCTGGTTGCTTCTTTGCCGCAGATACTACTGATATATTCAGTTTTCTCTGTAACTGTTGCTCTGATTGTATCTTTTGAATTATTTAAGTAATCATAGCTAAGGTAACTACCGCCGCCAAATATAGTAGCCGCTGCAAGTATTGTAGCAACAGTCTTTCTTCTAGCTGTACGAAGATGTAACGGATTTCTTAAATTAAGCTTAGGCATTGTTAAATTAAACTTCGGCATAAGGCTTTTTTTCTTTTCATCACTGCTCATTATATTACTCCCAGATTAGAGTTAAGGTTATAAAATTATAAATAAATATGATTCCAAACAATAAACATAAAGTTATGAAAGGTCAAGACGCAATATTCATCAAGAATTATTGTATGTCTGTTATTATTTTTATTGATTTAATTTTTACTCTAAGGAAAGGCCAATTTTTCCAGCTTGGGCAGTCCAGAACTGCTCCATATCTTCTAGCATTTTATTAAGATTGGTCATTGTATCTTCACTAATCCCATGATCAGCAAGATTGCTTTCATGAGCTTCATATAGCCTTGTAATGGCATTACATAGCGAATGACCTTTATCAGATAGTTTCACTCGAACCGATCGTTTATCATGCACAGATCTTGTTTGAACAAGATATTCATTCTCAACCATTTTTTTAACATTATATGACACGTTTGAGCCAAGATAATAACCACGGATTGTAAGCTCACCAACGGTTAATTCATCATGTCCAATATTATACAAGATAAGGCTTTGAACGTTATTAATGTCATGTATGCCGCCACGTTCTAATTCAACTTTTAATAAATCCAAAAATTGACGGTGCAATCTTTCAATTAAACTTATTGAACTGTAATATGTGCTACTTAACATTAATGCCTCTATCGATAAAATTCTTTTAACTTAGGTAGATTCTAACCCTATTTCAAATTTAATAAAAGCATAAAATAGTTAATTAACAATTTAAATCTATATAAAGCAATTATATATCCCGATCTCCCAAAGGTTCGAAATACTCTTCTATATCTGCATTTGAAATCTCAGCAAGGCTTGCTGGCTTCCATGCAGGCATGTTATCTTTATCTATTAACAATGCTCGCACCCCTTCAAAGAAGTCATTATTTCTGACCATTCTTTGACTAATCCGGTATTCCATAGTTATTACTTCTGCAAAAACCATATCTTTTGCCTCAATTAATTGGCGGGCAGTCACTTTTAAACTAGTCGGTGACATTTTTTTCATATCTGACAAAGTTTTGATCGCCCATTGATCATCCGACTTGCTTAAAGAAGTGAATATATCTTCAACATTTGAGAATTTAAAATGTTGCTCAATTTTTTCTTGATTTGGTAATAGCTCGGATTCCATTACTGGCTCTGAATTATAATTTGATAATATACCATTTGCCACTGACAAAGGGTCAGATCTTTTCCAATCCGCCGTCAGAAAGTTTTCCATTACAGTATCAATTCCCTTTGATGGGATATAATGAGTACCAAAACCGATATACATGGCATCATGAGCGCCAATCACCTGACTAGTTAATGCCAAATAGAGCCCAATTTTTCCAGGGCATTTATTTAAAAAATATCCACCACCGACATCTGGGAAGAATCCTATCTTAGTCTCTGGCATAGCGAATTTTGTATTTTCAGTAATTACTCGATGCGAGCCATGTGCAGATATTCCCTTGCCACCGCCCATAACAATACCATCTATTATCGATATATAAGGCTTTGGATAAGATTGAATTTTTTTGTTTAAGATATATTCTTGCTTAAAGAAATCTCTGGATAATAGTTTTTCTTGATGTTCAAGCTCTTCTTCTAAAGGCCTACCTTCTAAAACAACTGATTTCACATCACCACCAGCACAGAATGCTTTACCGCCAGCTCCCCTTACAATAACCGCACTTACATTATCATCATTCTCCCATAGGGTTAGTTTTTCCAACATTAATTCAACCATATTCATATTGATTGCATTCAATGCTTTTGGTCTGTTCAAAGTAATGATGCCAAGATTACTGTTTATTTCAAAGAGAATTTCTGTATTATCCATTAGATCTATAACTTCCTAAATTTAAAAAACACTTAAGAGATATTATAAAATGCAGAATAAACAATCAACCCCTTCTAGTTATCCCAATATCCGTATGCGCAGAAATCGTAAATCAGGATGGGTCAGAAACCTAGTTGAAGAAAACACATTAACCAGCAATGATTTAATCTTGCCTTTATTTGTAATTGATGGGGTAAATAAGAAAGAGCCAATCGCATCAATGCCCGATGTCTATAGATATTCTATCGATCTATTATTAAAAGAGATTGAGATTGCGGCTAATTTAAATATTAATGCAATTGCTTTATTTCCTGTTATTGATCCAGATTTAAAAACTGATGATGGTAAAGAAGCTTACAATCCTCACAATCTAACCTGTAAGGCGATTGTTGAGATTAAAAAGAATTTTCCAGATATGGGTGTAATATGTGATGTTGCTTTAGACCCATATACAAGCCATGGTCATGATGGCTTATTAGGTGAAGATGGCAATATATTAAATGATGAAACTATCGAAATATTAATAAAACAATCTTTGGTGCAAGCAAATGCAGGCGCAGATATAATTGCCCCATCCGATATGATGGATGGCAGAGTTGGCGTTCTACGTTGGTCATTGGATAATTATAGCTTTCAAGATGTTAATATTTTAAGCTATGCAGCCAAATATGCCTCGGCCTATTATGGTCCATTTCGTGATGCGGTTAATTCAGGTAGCATGTTAAAAGGTGATAAGAAAACCTATCAAATGAACCCAGCCAATAGTTTGGAAGCAATTCGAGAAGTTGAATTAGATATTGCAGAAGGCGCCGATATGGTCATGATAAAACCTGGCCTACCTTATCTTGATATTATTAGAAATGTCCGAGACCGCTTTGAAATCCCAGTTTTTGCCTATAATGTAAGTGGTGAATATGCAATGTTAAAAGCAGCTGCTAATAATGGCTGGCTTGACTATGATGCCGCGATGATGGAAACTCTATTATCTTTTAAACGTGCAGGCAGTGATGCAATCTTAACTTATTCCGCAATCGATGCTGCTAAAATAATTAATGGGAAATAAAAAAATGAGCAATAAAACACTTGAGATTATTGGCTATGACAGTAGCTGGGGTTGTGACAATAGAGGCTGTGAAGATGGCCCATCCTATCTACCTCAAACCAAAATCGATAGTGAGCTTAAAAAATTAAATATTAATACAAAATGGTTCAAAGAACTTGGCATTAAAAACTTAGCCGTGAGAGAGGATATTAAAGTAAAAGAAGATAGCTTTCCTTATCTGTTACAAGGTTTAAAAATGCTAAGCGATAAAGTAAAAGATGCTGTTAATAATAATTCAACTCCTGTTGTAATCGGTGGTGATCATTCATCCGCAATTGCAACTTGGTCAAGCGTAGTGTCAGAGCTGAAAGCCAATGAGAAATTTGGTTTAATCTGGCTGGATGCTCATATGGATGCCCATACGTTAGAGACTGCTCATCAAGGAAAATGGGGTGGATGGTGGCATGGAATGCCAGTTTCTTGTTTAATTGGACATGGCGATGATACCTTAATTAACCTTAATGGGTCTGAGAAAAAATTATCAGCTGAGCATATTAGCTTAATCGGTATTCGCAGTTTTGAGTCTGGTGAAGAAGAATTCTTAAATAAACATAAAGTCCGTGTTTATAAGATGGATGAAGTCAAAGAACGTGGTTTTGATGCAATTTACAAAGAAGCATTAGAGCGTGCTAAAAAAGGAACAATTGGTTACGGGTTATCTATTGATTTAGATGGAATTGACCCTTTATACGCACCTGGGGTTGGAACGCGTGAAAAAGACGGTTTAAACGCATTAGATGTTCTAAAAACATTCGAAGGTATCGGATATGATGATGATTTAAAAGCAATTGAGATCGTTGAATATAACCCACATGAAGATGAAGAAGATAAAACATTGAAATTAACCGAAGATCTAATTATCAATTTTTATAAAAAATAAATTAAATGTGAATATTAGCTGTGTTTGCTAAGTAATTGTTAACTTCTTCTGTACTAAAATTCAATCTAGAGAACTTAAATTAAGCGTGGGTAATTAACAAAATGATGAAAATAATTGGTTTTTTAACTGTTATTTGTTGTGTAATGGGTGGTTATACGGCTCATGGTGGTCACTTGGGTGTTTTATGGCAGCCACTTGAATTTGTAATCATTGGTGGTGCCGCAGTTGGGGCATATATCATTGGTAATAGTAGCCATGTGTTAAAAGTGACTGGTAAAGCCCTAGGTGGTATTTTCAAAAAAGATAAATACGGCAAAGAAGAATATGTTGAAGTATTAACCATGTTATTCACTGTCTTTAAAATGGCTAGAACCAAAGGTTGGTTATCATTGGAATCACATGTTGAGAATCCAGATGATAGTGAACTTTTTAAACAATTTCCAGTTTTCACATCTGATCATGGTACCGTTACATTCCTATGTGATTATTTAAGGATAATTTCATTAGGTTCAGAAAACCCATATGAGCTTGATGCTTTAATGGATCAAGAAATTGAAACCAAGACAGTAGAAAAATCCCATGTATCACATGCGGTTCAGGGTATGGCCGATGCCTTACCTGCTCTTGGTATTGTTGCCGCCGTTTTGGGGGTTATTCACACAATGGGATCAATTACCGAACCACCAGAAGTATTGGGTGGATTAATTGGTGCCGCGCTTGTTGGTACATTTGCTGGGGTGTTCGCAGCCTATGGTTTTGTGGGTCCAGTTGCAACGGCTATCGCTGCGAAAGATGACGCAGAGATGCTATATTACAAATGTATCAAGACATCTTTATTGGCATTTCTACAGGGAGCGGCTCCACAAGTAGCAGTTGAATTTGGTAGAAAAATATTGTCTCATGATGTACAGCCTACATTCTTGGAAGTTGAAGAAGCAACAGGTAATGCAACCATTCCAGGCTAATTTAAATATTAGAATTTTTTAAGGATTAAGAAATTGAATAACGAAGAAAGCCCAACCATAATAATAAAGAAGATAAAGAAAGTAAGTGGTGGTCACCATGGTGGTGCTTGGAAAGTTGCTTATGCCGATTTCGTGACAGCCATGATGGCTTTCTTTTTACTTTTATGGCTCCTTAACGTTACAACCGATGAACAAAAAGAATTAATTTCCTCCTATTTCGATCCGTCTGATGTAAGAATAGCTGATAATAATAGTGGTAGTGGTGGTTTACTAGGTGGTTTATCCGTGGCTGACCGAGGTCAGATGCCCAAGAATGCTGAACCATTAGTTGGACAGCCTGGATCGCCTGCTGGACAGGGTAAAACAAGCCCGCATAGCACATTATATAAGGCAAATGATCAGCCTGATAGTGATGGTAAGGGAGACGGCCAAGGTGAAGGCGAAGGAAAATCTGAGTTAGAAAAAGAAGTTGAAAAAATAAAAGCCGAAATGGAAGCGATTGAAGGCGAGAGATTTAGCAAGGCAGAGCGTGAATTAAAACAAGCCATTGAATCAATGCCTGAATTACAAGCATTGGCAGATAGTTTATTAATCGATCAGACCCCTGAGGGATTAAGAATTCAAATTGTCGATCAAAAAGGTCGCCCAATGTTCCAAAGTGGTAAGACATCACCATTGCCAGATGCTCAAAAGCTATTAACTTTAATTGCAAAAACAATTGCTACCCTGCCAAATTTAATTTCAATACGTGGACATACTGATTCAAAGCCGTATGGCAAAGGTTCTAAATATACCAATTGGGATTTATCAGCCGATAGAGCCAATGCAAGCCGTAAATTTTTGCTTGATGGTGGGCTGGATATAAAAAGGATTGAAAACATAATGGGTAAGGCTGATAGAGAGCATCTATTGCCAAAAACTCCATTATCACCAAGGAATAGAAGGATAAGCATCGTCTTATTAAAAGAAACTAAGACAAAATCAATTTCAGAAATAAAGAAAGAAATTGATGCCGATAAGAAAAAGAAAGAAGCTCAAAAATCTAAACAAAAATCTGAAAGCAAATCTAAGAGCACAAAGCCGAAGAAAGTAGTAATTAAGCCAAGTATTAGAAAGCAAGAAGAAGGAATAATCTACTTCCCTTAATATTTTAAGGTTTAGACTTGTTATTCTTTTGTCTTGCCCGAGCTTTCGCAGAATATTCTCTAGCCTTACAATCATATTCATCAGATATGGTATATGTTAGCAATCTTGAATGGAATTCTTCAAAATCTTCCTCAAAAGCTTTATCCATATTTGGCGTATGTTCACCGCCTATTTCTCTATATAGTTCATATAGACTAGAGAAATTTGCCATGGATGCCATTGGCCCCATTTTTTCAGGCTCTAATCCTTCGAAAGGTTTGATCTGTTCCTGAAATAGCATAAAGAATCCAGCTTTTATAAATGGCTTTAAATTATCATCTACTTTTGTATAATCTGCTTTATAACCAAGCGAGCTTAAGCTTAAGACTGCATTCATTGCATCGGCTAGATAAGGGTATTCTTTATATAGTTTTGATAAAGGGATATCTAAGCCAGCATTATGAATTCCAGATAATATCATATCTGCTGCTATTAATTCTTCATCAATTGAATCATTGAAACTAGCTAGAAAAAGCGGTCTTCTTAAAATAACATTTTTATAAACTTCATCAAAGCCAGTTTTTGACTTAG
>CALDHH010000009.1 GCA_937941575.1 uncultured Alphaproteobacteria bacterium
GATCAATTACTTTCTTATTCATAGTGATGAGTAAATTAGCTAAATTATTTAAAGTAAGATTTTTTAAATCACTAATTAAAAGTTTTTATTTTTAATAATTAAACAGTCTATAGTTTATTAGAAATTAGTTGATTGAAACCACCATTGGTTTTTAATTCGATTTTTTTTCAAGGGCTTATAATTATATTTATTTGAATTTATAAGTATATCTCTTATTTTGTAATAAAACTTAAACCAATATTCTTAGCCTTTATATCTTAAATCTATAGTAATTTGTTTATATTGAGATATGGAATACTTTTTTCATTTTCTGTAATACTATTTTGGAAAGGTGTTTTAGGCATTTTATATATTATATAGTTCTGTCAGACTAAGTCGAAATATCCTCATGATACAAAATTATCTAAGTTTTAGCTTATAAGAAATCCGTTCCATTTATTGATATAACTATTTCTCAAATCTTATGATTAAGTATCTATTTTTTTTAAGATTTTCAGGGGATTTTATAATTATCTTCCTTTAAATAAGGTTAGTCGCCTTATTACACCTTATTATAAATCGTAAAAATAAAATGAGAAATGAGGGAAAATGGTGCTGCAATGCATTGATCTATAACTTTTCTTACTATATCAAGTTCAAGGTAAGGGAGCTTTTCTTATAAATATGCATTGAGATTCTTTAGGTAGGTAATCTTTTATTTATCTATGTCACTCTTAATTTTTTCAATCATTTTTGGGTCGAGATGTTTGTTTAAGGATATTTCTGATGCTTTTAGAGTTGATGCGATAATTATTCCTGTAAACATTACCCCTGTGATTGCAATGAATACGGATAGGGTTTTTGATAATTTGGTAACAGGTCTTATATCACCATAGCCGACTGTGGTTGCGGTAATGAATGACCAGTAAAGACCATCAAATTTATTCCATTTTTCAATTTTTGTTACGATCTGACCAAGGGTGATAATGATGCAGCTTAAGAATATGAGTAATGGGCTTATGATATAAATTGACCAGAAGAATATTTTTAAAAAAGTAATTGTAAATTCCATTTATAACCCCACAAAAAATTTAATGATAAACGCATTGGCTAAATCTACAAAAAATGCAGAGACTAGAGGTAGAATTATCAGAGCCAATGGTGCTGGTCCATATCTTTTTGTTACAGAAGACATGTTTGCAATTGCTGTTGGAGTTGCCCCTAATGCAAATCCAGCAAAACCAGCACTTAAAACTGCTGCTGTATAATTTGACCCCATAAATCTAAATAGGATTAGAAGAATGAAACCAGTTGCTGCAATTATCTGTAATATTAAAATACTTATCAATGTTCCACCTAAATCACTTAAAGTCCAAAGCTGCATACTCATCAATGATAAGGCCAAAAATACTGAAAGGCTATAATCAGATACAATTGCTAAGGATCTGGTTCTCGCAGGCCATAGGATTTTTGGAAATAGATATGGAACTGTATTCGACATTATTATTGCCATCAACATAGTGGTTACAAATAAAGGTAATTTTAAATCAATCTGTTCCAAACCTTGTTGTACAAACCAACCTAGAATAATTGCGATATGGGCTGCTAATAATACACGCATTATATTTATATGATTAACATCCTGCTTTTCTTTACCATCACCAGTTTCTTGATGGGGCATTCCAATTATTAAATCGTCTTTGACTTCTGGGGTAAGTTTTTTTCGATCAATTAAGAATTTTGCAATTGGCCCACCGATTAAAGCTGCAAAAACTAACCCTAATGTTGCAGTTGCAATTCCTATTTCATCGGCGGCTTCAAATCCAGTTTTTGCTTCAATTATTGGTCCCCATGCTATTGCTGTGCCATGCCCACCTATCAAAGATGCTGAACCCAATAATACTGCAACTGCATTTGGTAAATCAAAAAGCTTTGTGCCCAATAATCCAACGGCATTTTGAATGGCAATAAATATAATTGTTAATATTAATAGCTTACCCAGTAATTTCCCACCAATCATTAAATCTGTTATTCGTGCATTTAATCCGATAGTAGCAAAAAATATTACAAGCAATGAATCCCGAACGGTTAAATCAAAACTAATTTGAATTTGAAACCATTCATATGCTGCCCATGTTAATAATGCAATTGTCATTCCCCCTGAAACTGGTTCAGGTATATTATAATTACGAAGAAACGCAACTTTACGCGTTAAGAATACGCCAAGGAAAAAGACAATAAAACCAACGGTTAATGCCATAAAAGAATCAAATTCTAGTTTTGTAATTGTACTATCCATATTCTATATTCTTATCTTTCCGATATTGGTTTTTTATACCAAAAATTACCTTTTTTACCAATATCCTCTCCTAATTCTAACAGCTTATTCATATAGATTGGGTCAAAACCTGTGCCACCATCTGCAATAAATGTATCTGGGATTTCTATCATATTAAAATTAATATCATCTCGATTAGATAAATAATATATTCTCTCAATATCTGCATTTGCTTGATTCCTAAGTAATGCATAAGTTGTTCTTTCTGCAATTCCAAGAACACCAGAAGGATCTGGATCATAGCTAAGCTCGCTATTACCATTTAAAATCACATAGACATTTCTATTAAATTTTAGCCCCTGTGCTTTGTCAATTTCTTTTATATTAACTTTTGCAGGATAGGCAAAAACACTTCTAGTGATTGCACCATCAACATGAATTTCGGTAAATTCTTTGCCATCAATCTCCCATTTAATTTCTACTGGAGGAAAGAGAACAGGAATTGATGCGGAGGCTAGAATTACTTGCCTAATAAGATCAATACCACCAGATGGATGTTCATTTGCTATATAGCCAATATTCCAAATCATTGGTCGCATTGCATTAAAATGGGTGGTTACCATGAAAAGTCTTCTGCCTTTTCTATGTTCTGCTGCGATTTCTTTTACCAATTCTGGCGTTACATATATTTCTATTTGCTTTTTTAATGATGTTGTATCTAAAACCGATGAACCAGAGATTAATCCTGTTAGAATTTTGGGAGTATAAATATTATCACGCGTGATTAATTTATAAATACTAAGTAGGTCATTATCATATTCTGCTCCCAAAAAAGCAAAAGGAGCAATAATTGCACCTGTACTTGACCCTGTAACAATATCAAATTCAGGTCTTTTTCCTGATTTTGTCCAACCTGCTAATAGACCAGCACCAAAAGAACCATTTGCTCCGCCACCAGATAAGGCAAGTAGATTTTGTTCAATAACTTTACCTTTTGTATTTGGATGAAGTTTTTTTATATTATCTGCTTCTTCTTTTACTGCTTCAATCAAATTTGGTGGAGCAGTATCACCCCACCAACGTTCATCACCACCAGCATCAATAAAATCCAAAGCTTTATATTCTAATTCCGTTAAAGCAGGTGGATGAGTATTTTGTGCACAAGCAGAGAGAAATATTAAAATAATAAGAGTAAAAGTATTTCTCATATTCTATTTTTCTATTATTCCATGTTTTTTCATGCCATGTGATTGTTTAACAGCATGCGCAATACCTTTTGCCCATATATTAAAAGCATTCTCAATATCTGACCAAGTTGACCATGGACTTTTATTTAAAACTCTACTTCCTTGAGAACGATCAATTACAACTGCATCAATACGGTTTGTTTCTACTTCAGAAAAAGTTGCTTCAACAGTTACTTCGCCAACACTTATTGCAACAGGAGCAATTGCACCAACTACATTAGGCAAAGCATTTGGTGCTTTTATACCAGATAAAGTAAATGAAATACGCATAGCATCTTTCTCTGCTTGATTAACCACTTTATAACCAGCTTCTATTAATTCATTTGAAACTTTATTGCGGAAATATCTCTGCATACGATATAAATCTTCAGAAGGTATTTTTTGAATTTCTCTATCTCGGTAGCTAATCCTAACTGGATCAACGATAAAACTATTATAACTTGATAAATCAGGAGCATTTGGGCGTTTATATAAGATTGTTGGCTCAACGCTTTTATCATGTACAAGACCTGATATATTTGTTGTTAAAGCATGTCGTTCAACTTGTTTAGATGAAGATCCACAAGCAGATAAACCAAGCATAGCGATAATAGTAACTATTATATTAACGTTTTTCATTTCTTAATTTCCTTTTTTTCTTTTAGATTTCTCCGCCTAAGCCAAGATAGAGATTAACACGTTGAACAAGTAGATCATGTTCAACTCTTAATAGTGAACTTTTTGCAGAGATGCTAGCACGTTGAAGCTGTTGTACATCTAACAAATTACCCATACCACTTTTATATTTTTCTAAACCAATTTCTTCTGCTCGTTTTGCTTCTTGATAGGCAAGGCGTAAGCTATTAGCTCGGCTACGAAAAATTGTTTCATTTGTTAAGGCTGCTTCAATATCACCGAATGCTTTTAATGCTGTTTTTTGATATCCTGCAAGAGCCTGTTTTTGTACTGCATTAGCAGATTTTACCTGTGCATCTAAATTACCACCATCAAAGATTGGAAACATCATACTTGTTACTGCGTTCCAAACCATATTTGTTGGGTTAACCATATCGGCAAGATTTGGTCCTGCTCCCCCTAAACTACCTGTTAAACTGATTTTTGGAAGTTTAGCAGTCTCAGCCTGTTTAATTTTATCAAATGCTGCGGCAACACGACGTTCTGCTGCAACTATATCTGGTCTACGTTCTAATACTTCTGATGGTACGCCTGCTGGTACTGGTGCAGGCAGTGCTGGTAGATTTTTTGCCACATCTACACTTGCAGAAGGATAACGACCAAGTAATGCTTCTAAGCTACGCAATGCTTCAAGATTTGATGCTCTGGCACTTTCAAGAGTATCATTTGCACTTGCTTGTTCATATTTTGCCAAATGCACGTCTTGAATACTAACCATACCTTCTTTGAAAAAAGCATCAACAATTTCTTGGGTCTTGGCGTAATTTGATATTGTATCTTGGGCTAGGCGGAATTGACGGCCTGTTTCAATTGCAAGAAAATATGCTTTTGCTGTTTGAGCAGCCAATGATAATCTTGCATAATCGTAATCAAGCTGTGATGCTTTTAATTCTTTAGATGCTGCATCGCTACCCGCACGGACACGCCCCCAAACATCTAATTCCCATGACACGTCTAAGGAAGTGCCTAAGCTTGAGCTATCATTTTTTAATCCTGTTTTAATATTTCCTTGATTTGCACCTTGGGAGCTTAGATTAACAGCTGGTGTTAAACCTGCTCCTGCTTGTTTCGCTGCTGCGGCCGCTGCATCTACTTTTGCTGCTGCAATCTGTAGATCAAAATTCTTAGTTAAAACTTCAGCTATTATTTTATCAAGCTTTGGATCATTAAAACTTTGTAGCCATCCAGATTCTATAGCTTTACCAGCAGGAACATTGCTTTTAAAATTCGTAGGAACATTAAAGCTAGTTTTCGCAAGCTCATTTGAAGTTGTCGTTACGCATCCAGTTAAAATGGAAATTGCAGCAACACAGGTTAGTAATTTAATTTTTTTCATATTTTTAATCCAAGCTTAAGGTTAATCTTCCACCATTTAAAATTGTTACAACGGCTTTATTTGGGTATTTGGGATGTATTGCTGGGTTTTTATCTTTTGGCAATATTTGTTTATATGTTCTTCCATTTTGTTTCCATGAGATAATGGCTTTATGATCTTTATTTTCTATAGCTGAAAAACTAACAGAGCAATCATTATTTGGTAAAATATACCCACATGAAAATTCTCCGCCTTTTTCTGTATCTCGTAATTTAACATCAAAAACAGGTTTATTAGTATTGTTTATTATTATCAGAGCATCTAATGTTTTTGCTGGGGTAGATACACAACCAGAAATCAGGGTAATTATTGTGCATATCATTGATATTTTTATAAAATTCAAACCATTTTCCCTTTACATTTATTCTTGCTAATGTATTTTTAGAATCATTAAAAGTCAATATGAATTGAAAGAAAATCCCCATGAAAAAATTGCTATTATTGTTATTTCCTATTTTATTTCTTACTGCTTGTAAAAAAGATTCTGTAATTCTTGAAGAACCAATTAAGGCGGTTAAAACAATTACAATTTCAGAGGACAGTAAATCCAATAGCCGCCAAATTTCAGGAACAGTCAAAAGTGCTGATGAAAGCGATCTTAGCTTTCGTGTTGGCGGACGTATCGCAAGTATTAAAGTAAAAGCAGGTGATAAAGTAAAAAAAGGCGAAACTTTAGCAATATTAGAACAGAAAGAATATAAATTTGCAGTTCAAACTACCCAAGCGAAACTTGCAAGTGCACGTTCCGATCTTTTGGAAAAATCTGATGCTCTTAAACGTCAGAAAAATTTAAAAAAGAAAGATTTCGTTTCACAAGCCTCGGTTGATCAGGCAAGGGCAGCATATGGCGCTGCAAAAAGTGGTGTTGATGTTGCAAGAACTGCATTGCAGAATGCTCAAAATGACTTATCAAACACAACATTAAAAGCTCCGTTTGATGGTGCTATTGGTACGCGTAATGCTGAACCATTTACTGAAATATCTGCTGGAAAAACTGTTTTTGAATTGCAAAGTGAGGGTTCTTTAAAGGTAGAGGTTCTAATGCCTGAAACACTTATTCGCGATGTTAGCCATGGTGATGCAGTTAATGTATCCTTTCCAACTTTGAAAAATCAAATAATTGGTGGAATAATTTCTGAAATTGGTGCAAAAGCAGAAAACGGTAATGCTTTCCCTGTAAAGGTTGAATTGGCAAAAACAATAGCAGATATTAGATCAGGCATGACTGCCCAAGTTACTTTTAACTTTGGCAAAGCTGATAAAGATTCTGTTTATTTAATACCAGTTACTGCACTTGATATACGTGTTCCATCTGTTGATGAGAAGATGGTTAAAAATAAAGCCCCTGTATTTATAGTCAATAAAGGTATAGCAGAAAAACGTATCGTAACAATCCGCGATATTCGTGGAAATGAATTCGAAGTAGTCGATGGTTTAAAAACAGGTGATGTTCTAATTGTCGCAGGTGTTCCTTTTTTAAACGAAGGACAAAAAGTTAAAATTTGGCAACCAACCTATAATACCCCAGCAACAATTAAGCAATAAAGGTAAAATATAATGGATCGCATTACCCAATTCGCCGTTAATAATTCTCGTGCTACTATTTTGGCAATATTCTTTATTACCTTAATCGGTATACAAACATTCATAACTATGCCATCACAGGAAGATCCAGAGATTACCATTCGTAATGCCCAAGTTACGGCTTATTTTCCTGGCATGCCTGCTGATCAAATGGAAAACTTGATTGCCAAACCTCTTGAAAAAAAGATTAAAGAAATTTCGGAAATTGAAGAAATTAAAACAACAGTTACAACGGGTAAAGTAATTATTCAGCCAAAGGTCTATGACACATATTTTGACCTTGATCCAATTTGGCAAGATCTTCGTAATAATATGAAAGATATGCAAGGTAGTTTACCAGAGGGCACAAAAGGTCCAGTTGTAAACGATGATTTCGGTCGTGTTTCTGTTGCAACAATTGCAATGACAGGTGATGGTTATACAATGCAGGAAATGCGTGATGTCGCACTTCATCTGCAAGATCAAATCGGTGCAATGAATAGTGTTAGCAAAGTTACAGTTATGGGTGTGCAAGAAGAACGCATTTATATGGAGATAAATGCTGCAAGGCTATCCCAATATGGTGTTCCTTTAGCAAATCTAGTAAAAGAATTAAAAGCTCAAAATATAGTATTACCAGGGGGAAGTATTAATGCAGATGGTCGTGTTATTGCCATTGAACCATCAGGTAATTTGAAATCAATAGAAGAAATTAAAAATATCCAAGTGCAAGTTCCAGATCTTGATCAAGTGATTTATTTACAAGATATTGCCAAGATTACTCGTTCATATACTGATCCATCACAATATGCTGCTTTTTATAATAATAAACCTGCTGTGGTTTTGGCAGTATCCATGGTTCCACGTTATAATATTGAAGATTTTGGTTTAGAGATTACAACTAGAGTTGAAGAGCTTGAACAAGAACTTCCAATTGGTTTAGAGCTAGATTATGCAACATTTCAACCAACTCTGGTAACAAAATCGGTTAGTTCTGCGGTAAGTAATCTATATCAAACAGTTGGAGTAGTCCTTGTTGTTGTGATCCTATTTTTAGGGCTGCGTACTGGTTTGATAGTTAGTGCAATTGTACCTTTAACTATTTTAATGTCCTTTATAATTATGAATTTTTGGGGAATTGATCTGCAAAGAATGTCGATTGCTGCAATTATTATTGCACTTGGCTTGCTGGTCGATAATGGAATTGTGATTGCCGAGGATATGCGAACACGTATGGATAATGGCGAAGATAAAAAACAAGCAGCAATGTTAGCAGCAAAAAGCCTTGGGGTTCCTTTGTTTACATCATCTTTAACAACAATTTTTGCTTTTATGCCATTAATGATGGCAAATGATGTAAGTGGTGAATATCTACGTTCTCTTTCACAAGTAATCATTGTTACACTTTTATCATCATGGTTCTTGGCAATGTACGCAACTCCTACTCTTTGTTACTGGTTTTTAAGTGATAAAAAGCAGAAAAAAACCAATAAAAAAGATGTCTATAAAGGGAAGGTTTACGTTATATATCGTAATATACTTGATAGGCTTTTAAAATTAAGAATAGCATTTGTATTATTAATGGTAGGTCTTTTGGTTGTCTCTGTAATGGGGCTTTCGATTATACCAAAGCAAATGATGCCATATTCAGACCGTAATCAATTCCTTATTTATCTTGATTTACCTGCTGGCACACATATTTCTGAAACAGAAAAAGTAACTCGCAGGCTTACAGATTGGTTAGAAGATAAAAAACAAAATCCAGATGTTGAAAGTTCGATTGCTTATATTGGTTATGGTGGTCCACGTTTCTTTTTATCTTTATCTCCACCAGATGCAGCAGATAATGTATCATTCTTAGTTGTTAATACAGATACACCAAAAGATGTTATTAATGTAATTGAAAGAGTTGATAATTATATACTCGCAAATCTTCCAGAAGCATCAGGACGATCCAAAAGAATGTCTCTTGGGGCGGGAGAAATTGGTCTGGTTGAATATCGTGTTATTGGTTCAGATGTTACAACTATCTATCAAATTGGGCGTACAATTGAAAACCATATGCGTAAAGCAAAAGGTAGCGTTGGGGTTACAAATGATTGGGGTGAACCTGTTATTCGTACTCGTGTTAATATCGATCAAGATCGTGCCAGAAGAGCAGGGGTTACAAGCCAGAGTATTGCTCAATCAATGAGCGCATATTTTGATGGTGTATCAGTTAGCGATTACCGCGAAGGTGATAAAATAATTCCAATAGTAATTCGAGGTGATGAAACAAGAGATGATTGGAGTGATCTTCGATCACTACCCGTGCCAACTGAAAATGGTGGAACAATCCCGCTTATACAAGTTGCTGATTTTGAAGGATATATTGCCCCTGGAAAATTCAAACGTTTTAACCAAGAACGTAGTTTAACAGTTTCAGGAAAACATAGTATTAAACAAGCAACTGAATTTCATAATGAAATTTACCCTTTCATCAGTGAAATTAAATTACCAGAAGGTTACCGTATTGAAATAGGCGGGGAAGTAGAAAGCTCCGCAGAAGGTAATGCAGCCTTGGCAGAAAATTTACCATTCGCTTTAATCGGTATTATAGTGTTACTTGTTTTACAATTTAATTCATTCCGTCGCCCTGCAATTATCATGCTAACTATTCCTTTGGTGGTAATTGGGGCTGTTATGGGTCTGATGATAAGCGGAGCATTCTTCAGCTTCACTGCATTATTAGGTATTTATAGTTTGGTTGGAATCATAGTTAATAACGGCATCGTATTAATCGATAGAATAGATATTGAAAGAGATGGCGGAAAAAACATAAAAGATTCAATCATAGAAGCATGCCTAGCCCGTATGAGACCAATCCTAATGACAACATTAACAACTATCCTAGGCCTTATCCCAATGGCATTATTCGGTGGCGCAATGTGGTTCCCAATGGCTGTCGTAATTATGGGCGGATTAGCCGTTGGTTCAATCCTTACCCTTGGTTTTGTTCCTGTGTTGTATAGTTTGTTTTTTAGGGAAGCTAAACTCTTAAAGTAGTGGGGCTATCAAAAGGTGCAGCAATGTTCTGACCTGTAACTCTTCTCATTATATTTAACTTATAGATATTACATAGAATCCTTTTTATGCTATAAGGTCTATAATAATATATGTGAAAGTGCTGATTGATAGAGGAGGTAATATTATGAATCATGTTGTAGATAGTACACTCGATGGTGAGTATAATTCTGTTGAGTATTTAGTACAGTTAAGAAAAATGTTTCCTGAGCTAGAAGAATTAACAGGAACACCTGACAAACCTTATTCA
>CALDHH010000010.1 GCA_937941575.1 uncultured Alphaproteobacteria bacterium
ATATTTTTTATAAAGCAACGGGTCGCTTTTCTTTAATTCTTCTAATTCTAATTCAGTTTCTTGTAAGTTATTTTTTATTACTGGATAGCCATCCGACGCAATTATTATTTCACTATCTCTTTGTATTTTTTTAATCTCTAAGAAACAATCTGGAATATTTCTACCATTAATTACGCCATATCCGTATTCATGCTCAATATTCTCAAAAGCATGCTGACGGTTAATTAATTCTTTTATATATTTACGGCTTATATCTTCATTTAAGAAATCTTGCTCACTTTTGCCTAGCTTTACTTCAGAGGCGATGAATAATGATCGGGCATTCGAGGTTATTTGATCTAAGGGCTTTTCAAAATGGAATATTTCATCATTAATCATATATATACCATCACCAATCCGCCATATCTCTTGTCTGGATTTGGAGTAAATGGTTAATATAAAAGAAGGCAGATCCGTGGTCTCAATAATTTTAATATTGATTGCTTTATAGGCAGATTTTATTTCAGAGAATAACTTATCAGATAATATATCAATAAACTCTCTAAAAGATAGATTATGGTCTAGGTTTTTAATTATACTCTCTGCAATATCAACTGCAAATCTACCGCTTGATTTATTATCAATTCTAATGCCATCTTCGTCAGAAGTTCCATCAAGAACGCAGATATAATTATCAGTGATAATAATCTTATCTTCGTTCAGGGATTGATCTTGCCTTTTACCAAGGCAAAACTGCTCGATTACTTGCATAATTTAGAATTTGCGTTTGATATTAAACATACCTACAAAATCATCATCTTCTTCTTTAATATGACCTGGCTCATGCCTATATGCCATACCGAATTTAAAGTCGGTCTTATCATTGATTTTATTGCTATACCAAGCTTGCATATTTATTTCACGCCCAGCTGGAGCAAGTGATAATTTTTGCTCGCTACTAATGATATTACCTTCAGCATCTCTGGCATTTGGAGTAGTTATTGATCCTGTTCCTGATGATACTCTTAAAGGTTGGCTAATTGATAGACCGATTTTATCTTGTTTATTTAAGATTTTATCTTTTATCACACCTAATGAGAAACTATCTGATTTAACGTCTTTGTAATCGCCGATTAAAGATTTGCTATCGCCATCCATTTTGGACATACCTAATTGGTAGCTACCGATTAGTTTAGCATCTTTGCCTAATTCTCTTTCAAAATTCACGCCAGAGAATGTTGTCGTACCATTACCGAAAGCAAAAGCACCATCACCGTAACTACCCAATACACCATTTTCTTCAAATACAAAACCAGCCTGTATAGCAGCTTGGGTTTTATCATTTATATCAAATTGATATTCCGCAATTGTTGCGTTGGAATTTGTATCGTCATTTTCTGAACTTTTACCATAGAAATTACCGATTTTTAAATTACCACCTCTAACTTTAATCTGGTTAGTAATACCAATATTATCTTGTTCAGATACAAGGTTTAAATAGCTATTTGAGAAAGAAGTATCGATTATAAGATCTTTATCACTGAAATCATCTGCATCGGAGTATAAGCTAAATTCATTGCCTGCTGATCTGTTATAATTAACTCCGATATTATTATTTTGATACTCAGTGTTAAATGACAAGCTTCTCATTTCGCCATCATCTAATTCTTCTGATGGGTCATCAATTGGGTCATTGTCTGAATTTTGATTACTTGTAAAAGATAAGGTAGTTTTCTTACCAATTTGAAGTTTCCTATCTTCCTCACTATTGAAGTTAAAGAAGGCTTCTTCAGAATTAAAACTATCACCTTTTTCACCAACGAAGCTAGATAGACTAGTTGTAAAAGCTCTATTATAGCTATCTAATGCAATTAAATTTGTACCGCTAAGCGATTTTTGCATGGATGAACCAAAGGCTGTGCTTGATCTTAATGAAGAGCTATCAACATCTATTGCGGTTCCAGATACTGTTGTTCCAAGTGGTATTGAAGTTGTTCCAAGCGTTCCCATTGCAGCTTCTAGATTTAATAATCCTTGTCCAAATACAGCATCATCACCAGCATCCCCAATATCGGTTGCAGTGGTGAATATGATATCAATTGCTTCTTCTGCGGTTAGGCCTAAATTAGTTTCTAATAATAGAGCAATTGCACCTGCAACATGTGGTGCAGCCATAGATGTACCACTTAACAGACCAAAACCATCTTCTTCTGGGTCAAGGCTTTCATCGCTTGCATCATAAGGAATTGTTGATTTAACATCAACTCCAGGTGCAGCGATACACCAATTTAATGCGACACCACATTGGTTACTAAAGCTTGCAATTGCATTGCTCTCATCTACTGCTACTACTGAAACATAGAGCTCTTCTAATGCAGGGAAGTAAAGTGGTAGTCCGGAATCTATACTTACTTGAGCATTGCCATCATTACCAGCTGCAAATACTACTGCTGCGCCTGATGCTACTGCATCTTCTATTCCTCTTGTTGTCTCTGGGTATAGAGCTCTATAAGTGGCACCAGTCATATCTAGTACAGAAGAAGATATTCCCCAGCTATTATTAAATACTTGTGCGCCTTGGAATATTGCAGCATCAAATGCTTGGCCATAGCTATCATCATCAACAGAATCACCAGCGTCGTCAAATACTCTGTAAGGTAATATCGAAGAACTGTAAGCTACGCCTTGGATACCAAAACCATTTCTAGTTGCGGCAATTGTACCAGTTACGTGAGTTCCGTGTCCATCTCCATCAAGAGTTACGCCGGCTGTACCTTCAACATAGTCAAAACCACCTGTGATAACCCTATCAACTAGGTCAGGGTGGTCGCCATCAATTCCTGTATCTAAAACAGCAACTTTTACTCCAAAACCAGTGGTTCTTGTATATATCTTATCGGCATTTATTTGTTCTAAACTATCAGATGCTTTAAATTCTGTATCTGATGTGAAGGCTGGATCGCCACCTTGTGCGTTAGGGCCAATATCAGTAAATGATATACCAGATTCTGATCTACCTTCACTCCCGCCTGAACTAAATGCAGCGGTCGCCGCAAATGCAGTGGCACCTGCAGCCGCTACTCCCATTGCTGATAGACCAAGTGTCGTTGCAGCAGATGATGTTAGGCTTGCAGTAGATAGGATTGCTTGTGGCATACCAGTTGCCATTCCAGCACCGGTAGAGATTGAAGTTGCTTGTGCAACAATTGCATCGGCCATCTCTGGATATAATGCAACAGCTTCTCTAACAGCTTCTAATAATTGAATCTGACCTTTAGTTCCAGCCCAGTTTAATTGAGATTTAACTTGTGGAGATATTTTAACTTGTTTTGCCTTTGACCATGTTTTAACGCCTGGTTCAACAGGTTTAGGCATTGTATTTCTACCCCAAACTCTATTAGGTTGCATACGCACATCGCCAGTTTTTAGTGAGTTAGAAATTGAATTTGCATTTAAGCTTGGATCAGTTGTTCTAGGTAATTTTGGTATATTCCTTTTTATAGGATTGCCCCACATATCAGTCCTAACCATTTGATCTCTGCCAGCTGCAGGTTCAATATTGCTAAGCCTTGATGATGTGTTTTGTCTTTGTATTACACGTCTTTTTTGTTGTGTTTTTAAAGCATTATTTAATTTATCTTGGAAATTACCTTTTGCTTGAACATCAGGTTTACTGTATAGGCCTATTGGCTGGTTTGAGGATGCTTGCACTTCCCATGGATTGTTTGCCAAAGCAGTATTCGTAATTGCTGTGCTGCATAATAATGATGTTGCTAATACGGTATTAAAAATAGTTAGTCTATTCATCTCCAAGATTCCCCAAATAAAATTATAATATCTCTTAAGTTATTAAGATTAGAAAACTTATCAACAAATGGCAATGAATATTTGTTATGATTAGTAATCCTAGTCGTTATTTTTATAAGATTATTATCAAAAACTTAATAATATATAAATTATTTTGAATAATATTCATCTAAAGAGCTAATTCATTTAAAGAGATATCCATGCAGTTAAATAATTTTGAATTTAATAACGAAGAAAATAATGTGGTTTTTTACCACCACCCTTGCTTGGACGGTATATCATCGGCTTGGCTAGTGTCAAAACATTTGGATAATGCAAAATATATTGGAATTAATCATGGCGCGGCTGAAGATCAATTAAGTCTGATTTTGGATAATGTTTCAGAAGAATCTATCGTGCTATTCTTGGATTTCTGCCCACCGCGCTCTATTTTAGAAATACTGGTTAATAAGGTAAAAAATATATTTATATATGATCACCATATTTCATCAATGCGAGATGTCGAAGGTTTTAAAGCAGATAATTTAAAATCTTTCTTTGATATAGAAAGATCAGGCATTGGGATTATGTGGGATTTATTAAATAAAAAGGATAGACCAGATTTAATAAATATTATCGAGGCGATTGATTTAGAAAAATCATCAATCATGGAGAATTCACAAGAATTTTATAATATTGCATCATATATCGATAGTATACCAGTTGCAGATTTTAAAAAGTTTTGCTTGGAGATGGATGGATTGAGTAAGCTTAGCATTAATGAATTATCCATATTCGGTGAGAATATAAGGGAGAGAGCTTTAGATAAGATAGAAATTGTCATTAATAAAGCCGATATAAGAATAATGCGGGATATCGATTCTTTTGATGGGGATATAAGTTTTGCTATCACAGAGGGTAATATATTTGAATATGGTCGAGAATTAACCAAAGAGTTTTTTAATCTGCATAAAGAATTAAATATGGTGTCTATCTGGTATGAAGATAAATCAGAAGTTATTAGGCTACATATCAGGACTAGGAAAGATTTAGATGCAAGTCTAATCGCACAGCAATTATCAGCCAAATATGGAATAAATGGTGGCGGTCATAAGAATTCAGCAGCAGTTAGGTTTAAAAAGAATATGTTTCATAAATTCTTATTAGATTGTCAGTAGTTATTTTTTTAAAGCACATAAAAAAAGCGGAGTTTAAGAACCCCGCTTTTTAAAATTAGAATAAAATTAATAGATTAACCTTTAAATCCTGGCTTCTTATTAACTCTTTTAGTAGTTTTTCTTGCGCCATTTGCAAGATCTTGTTTGAAACCATCCATTGAAGGTTTCTGACCTTTTGCAACTTGACCAACTTGTTTAGCAGCTGCATCAAATGCGCTGTCAATAAGTTTTGATACAGTTTTTGGAGCAGGTAATTTCTTAAGAGCTTCATTTGCTGCCGCAGAGAATGCTTCAGGATCAATTTGTTGTAGATTTGCAGAAAGTTGTTCCGCAAGGAAATCTGTTGAGATAGAAGCAACTGATTCTTGGATCATGTAAGCAATATCTTCTTTTTCCATCATTGTAGCCATTTGTAAGAAACCTTCAGCTTGTGCAATTACCATTTGTGCAACTGCTTGTTGCTGTGGGTTTAGTTTTTCAGCTACGCCTTCTAATAATCCAGTAAATTGCGCAATGCTATCTTCATCTTTTGCAATTGCTTTTACAGTTTCTGCAATTTGTGCTGCAACTTTAGGATCGCTGATTTTTTCTTTGATGCTTTCTAATTTTACTGCAAGTTCTTCAGGAGAACCAACTTGAGTAGCCTGGCTAATCATGTCTGCGATTTCTCTGCTACCTACTAAGCTGTAAAGTTTACCTAGAGAATCTTCGATTCTTTGAGTTGGAATTTGCTTTTTTGTTTCTTTTAATAAAGTTTCACCAGTTTTTGCAGCAACGTCAGCTAGTTTCTGTTTTACGCTCTTACCACTTGTGTTATCGCCTAATACTTCTTTTGCAAGTTGTTTGAATAGGTCAAAATTTGGGTTATTTTTCATTATGTACTCTCCTAATAATATAGTTTTAAATTAATAATAATTTTTAATTCCGTTTTCTAACTTTTAATAAAAACTATTGTTAATTATTTTTTAAAACATATTCTAAAATATGTGAATATGCCTGAATGTGTTTGCATTCTATGAAAATAGAAAGAAAGAGTCAAGGGGGAATAATAAATATTTACAGAATAGTATTAATTAGCTCTTCTTCGGCTTCACTTTGAACCTTGGCTGCAAAAATATTTGCTTTATATGAAGCAGTGGCGGAGATTATATCAGTGATTTCTTTTTCTAAATTGATATTATTATCACTTAAAGATAGATTCGATGATACGCCAGCTGGAACACTGCCTGAGCTTTGGGAGATGTTATTGGATTGTAATGATTTGGCCTCTGGAACTGTGGAATTGGCAATATTTACCGCTGCCACATCTAATTTTGATTTTGCCGCATTGATGCCTGATAGAGATATATTTAATCCATTAATCATATCTTCATTATAGCATGATAGTTTTAACAAGAAATTTATATTAGAATAAATTATTGAAAGTTTTAGTTTATAAAAATAGAAATATGATATAATCTTTAAATATCTTGATAATTATTTGTTTTTTCGGGGAATATTAAATGCAAAAAACTCATATTAATAAACTAGTTTTATTTACTGCCTTAATTGGTATTTCTTTCTCATCTTATGCGGTGGCAGATGAATCTCGTACTTCGAATAGAACTGTAAATGTTCTAAATGAAAAAAGGGACGTGCATAAGAAAGAAGCTTGGGAACAGACATTGCCTAAGGTTTGGGATCCAATAAATAAACATCCACATCAATGGAAAAAATCTGATCAGGTTAAAACTCATGATTGGGATCCAAAATTATGGGATAATGGTAATTGGCAAGATGGTAATAATGGTGCAGAGATTTATACAATGCATTATTTACAAAATTTTTATAAAGCCAGAATATTTCATAAACAATATGTTGATGAAAGCGGTCATTTGGTCTTAGAAGTTGGACCTAAATTTTATAAATTAGCTGATGTTGACCAAAGAAGAACTTTAAAATTATTGGCCGATGGTTTCAAACTTAGTGAACGTGGTTATAATGGTTATAAAATTCATGATTGGCACAGTAAAAAATCTGTCGGCAATTACACTTCATATGGATTACAGTTATATTAGGCTTTCCTCTAAAGAAATGGTTCCTATCTTGCTTGGTAATATCCTTTTTAATTACCAATACTGCTTTTGCATCTGCAAATCTTAAAATAATTCGTGACGTTGAGACCGAGAATATATTAAAAGAAATTTCTGCCCCAATTTTTAAATCGGCTGGTTTTGGTGCTGATGATATAAGAATTATTCTAGTTGAAAGTAATGATATAAATGCTTTTGTTGCAGGTGGTGCAAATATATTCTTTTATACTGGCTTAATAATGGCAGCAGATAATGTTGAGGAATTGGCAGGGGTTATTGCCCATGAAACAAGCCATATCGCATCTGGACATTTGATTAGATCAAGGCAAGATATTGAAAACGCATCTTATCAGACTATATTATATAATGTATTGGCCGCAGCGGCTGCAATTGGTACTGGGGAAACTGGTGCTGCAACTGCAATTGCGACAGGTGGCCAAAATGCCGCAATGCGGGGTTTTCTAAAACATACCAGATCGCATGAATCAGCTGCTGATCAAGGCGGAGTTAATTTTTTGAATAATGCAAATTTTACAATTGATGGAATGCTAAGTTTCTTAAAGAAATTAGAAGACCAGGAATTATTGCCTGCATCACAACAATCTGAATATATCAGAACTCATCCATTGACTAGGGATAGGATTAGTTTTTTGGAAAACAAAGTTGATTCTAGTAAAAACAAAGGTAAGAAAATGCCTGAAAAATACCAAGCTGGATTTGATAGAATTAAAATGAAACTTACTGGTTATCTATATCCCGAACGTGCTTTCTTAATGAAAACTACGGATAGGAATACTAAATACGCAAAAGCTGTTGGTAAATACCGTCGTAATGATAAAAATGCGGCTATTAAGATTATGGATGAATTAATTAAGCTGGAGCCTAAAAACCCATATTTCCAAGAATTTAAAGGTCAGATATTATTTGAAAATGGTAAGATAGATGAGGCAATTCCTTATTATAGGAAAGCTATTAAGTTATTACCTGATTCTGATCTATTAAGATTATCTCTAGCTCATGCGCTATTGCAATCATCGGGTAAGAATAACTCAAAGGTTTTAAACGAAGCGATTAAAAATATAAATTTTTCAATTAATAAAGATAGAAAATCGGCAAGATCATATCGGTTACTATCAATTGCATATGGAAGATTGGGTAATAAACCTATTGCTCAGTTGAATTTAGCAGAAGAAGCTTTGCTTAATAATAAGCTAGACAATGCGGATAAATTGGTTAATTATTCGCTGAAAGATTTAAAGAAAAATTCAAAAGATTGGATTAAAGCCAATGATCTATTGGCTGAAATTAATAACAGAAAACAGAAAAATAAAAAATAGGAAGGCCTTACACCATGAAAAAGATTTTAATTTCTGCAATATCAATATTTGTTGCTTTTAACATTAATATTGCAAACGCGTCTGAATTAACAAAATCGGATGTTGAGAATATAGTAAAAGAATATATAACCAATAATCCAGAGATTATCGGGAAATCACTGGCGGATTATCAGCTTAAATTAGAAAACAAAAGAAAAGCATCAATATTCTCTGAATCAGAAAATGGTCTATATAATGGTAAATCACCAGTATTTGGTAATAAAGATGGTGATGTAAGATTAGTTGAGTTTTTTGATTATAATTGTGGATATTGCCGTAAAAGCTTCAAAAATGTTAATGACCTAGTTGCAGTGGATAAGAATGTAAAAGTAATATTCAAAGAATTCCCAATTTTAAGTGCAGAATCTGTAACTGCGGCAAAATGGGCTTTGGCGGCGCATAAGCAAGATAGATACGTGGAATTCCATACTGCATTGATGAATTATAATGGTCGTATTAATGTTCGTGCCTTGGAAGAAGTTGCAGAATCTTTGGGTATGAATGTAAAAAGATTAAAGCAAGATTCCGTTAGCAAAGAAGTCGAAGATGAAATCAATAGAAATAGAGCAGTTGCAAGAGAATTAAAAATATCTGGAACACCAGCTTTTGTTGTTGAGAATGAAGTGATCTCTGGTGCAATTGCGTTATCTGATTTAAAAAATGTGGTAATTAGCAAACGTAAGAAATAATCTAGCTTGTTTTAGAATGGCTAGGGATATTCTGTAAGCCAATAAATGCAGGATATTCATGTTTAATTAAATTTACAGGGACGTTATTCATATAATCTGAATAACGTCCTTTTTCTATAAAGACTTTATTAAAGTCAGATTTCTGGAAAAAAGGTAATATTTGGGGGATTATCCCGCCTGCTATATATATTCCACCCGTTGCATTAATACTTAATGCGAGATTACTAGCAATCACTGCAAAGACAGAACAGAATATGTTCAAAGCTTCCACACATAGATCACATTCATTGTTTAAAGCTTTATTCGATATCTCGGATGGTTTTAATATTGGAGCTTCTTGTTGGTCGTCTAATTGCTTAATTGCACTATATATATTGTATAGACCTTTTCCTGATACAATTCTTTCGGATGATATATGGCTATAGTCGTTGCTCTTTTTAATTGACTGATATATTTGGAACTCACGCTCATTACTTGCTGGTACGGTTAAATGTCCGCTTTCTGTGGGGATTATGATTGGCTTGCCTTCGTGCCAGATAATACTCGCCACCCCTAAACCAGTTCCAGGGCCTATTACCCCAATCGGGGCTTTATCTCGACCGATACCTTTTTTAATTAAGGTTAGGTCTTCGGGCTTTAAATAAGGTACGGAATCTGCAACTGCTTTAAAGTCATTTACTGCTAATATATTATCTAATCCTAATTGCTGTTTTAATTCATTAAGATGAAATCCCCAATGATTATTAGCCAGATCGATTATATTATTCTTTCGAATAGGGGCAGCAATTGCCATTTTTAATTCAGTTATCTCTAAATTTGATATTTCCAGATAGTTTTTCAAGGCAGGATAGAAGTTTTCGTAATCAGCACATTTGAAAACTTGGACATTTTGAATTGATTCTCCCTTAAGATGGGCAAACCGTGCGTTGGTGGCACCTATATCGGTTAATATTATGCTCATATTTTCGTATATCCTTGCTGATTCTGATCGTTTTTATAACTGATTCTTTTTATTTCTGAATGATATTAGCAATATTTAAGAATTAAAAATAAGAAAAATTCATTTTCTTAGGTAATATTATTACATATGTAAACATATAGAATGCAAGGGTTTTTAGCTTTTTATAAAAGAAAATGTAAAATTATTGTAATAATATTACATAAAAAGTAACTTTTCGGTAACTTTTTTGTTTGACGTAAGTATAAAATAATGTTGTAATAGTTTACATAGAGACGTTAACGAAGTGTTAACTATTACAATTAAATTATTAGGGGAATTTAAACCAATGACAAAGATATTAATCGCAGAACATAATCAATCAGTAGCCACATATATTAAAGCGGCATTAAAGAAAACAGGCAAACAGTTTTTCCATACAGATAGCAGTTTAGAAGCATGGAGAGCGACATCAAAGATGGATTTTGATGTGTTAATTGTAGATATTATTATGCCTGGTATGGATGGATTTGTTCTTGCTCAGAAAGCATTACAAGAGAATCCAGGAATTCAAGTTATCTTTATCACAGGTTTCGCAGCAGTTGCGATGGATACATATAATACTCCAGCATATTCGCCGCGCCCAATGACATCAAAGCCATTTCACATTAAAGATATTGCCAATAGAGTAAGTTATTTAATCGGCGAGTCAGATTTACTGACAAGCACATCGGCTCAATATTACCAAGGTAATACAAATGAAGGAAATATAGTTTACGCAGAATTTGGAAAAGATAAAAAAGCTAGCGCGAAATAATCGCCTAGGACGCTAAATAAAGTTTCTTTCCCCAGAAGAAGAGAAAAGTCGTGGTATCCACGGCTTTTTTTCTGTTATATTTTATTCCAGATATAGGTGATTTCAATTAATTCTGTGTCATCTATGATAATCTTCTTTGAGCTCCATTTTTCTGATCTTAAGCATAATATTACCCCTTAGCATCAATTAGCATTTGTAAGGTTCTGGATGAGAATTCTCTTCTATATAATACATAGGCCACGATTAAACAGATTGGCATTAATAGATAGGGTGATATAAACCAAGAAAGATAGGCGAGAGCGAAGTAATTAGTTCTTAAACCATAATTGAAATGACTAGCAGCGAGATCACATATCTTGGCTGTATTTACTATATAGGCTTTATCTGCTTTGCTAAACTCACCATTATTAACATTCGGTGCTGCGCCGATT
>CALDHH010000011.1 GCA_937941575.1 uncultured Alphaproteobacteria bacterium
GGTCTATATTCTGAATCAATATCTAATTTATTGAAATTATCGATGGCAGTACTTACTTGATTTGCAGCATCTTCGCCTTGGACAACAACTGGATATAATAAAACATGACTTGGGAAACGCTCCCTTAATCGATGCATTATATCTTTGATAACGGCCCCAGTTGGTGAAGTGATTACCCCAATTTTTGATGGGATATAAGGGATTTGTTTCTTATGTTTATCATCAAACAAGCCTTCAGCCAGTAATTTCTTACGCCTGTCTTCCAGCATTTTAAGCAGAGCGCCTTCGCCTGCAATCTCCATAGTCTCAATGATAATCTGATAATTTGATCTGCCTGGATAGGTGGTTAATCTACCGGTACAAATAACTTCTAAACCTTCTTCTGGTGTGACGCTTAAACTATCGACTGTTCTGCTCCAGCAGATCGCATTGATAACCGAGCTATCATCTTTTAGATCAGTATATAGATGACCGGATTTTGCGACTGTAATTCGAGATAACTCACCCTTTAATCTCACATAGCCAAATTCTTTTTCAACAAAAGATTTTAATTTATTGCTAAGCTCTGAAACTGTATATTCAGTAGGGGAATTACCACCCCTATTAAAGTTTCGCCAAATATCATCTTGTACCATTATGCAATGCCATTATTAATTGAAAATTATTATTAAATTATATCAGAAAAAGCCTATAAATTACAGTAATTTATTATAAATTTAGAATAAATTTGCAAGCTTTTGAAACTTATCTGTTTTGGGCTTGAAAAATATATATAATACTGTTATCAAGTTTTAAGTTATTTTTTTAATATTAAAAGTTAAGGTCTGAAAATGTTCAAAGTTCTAATCTCTATAATCTGTGTTATCGGTTTAATTGTTTTGTTTATGTTTGCGAGTGAGAAATTTGCGCCAAAGATAGAAAAACACCTATCTGATCAAGTGCAAAATGTATTAAATGAAACTAAAGTAGATAAGCAAGTATCATTTAAGATGGATGGCAGAGATTTAAATGTTAACGGTCAATTTGATAACCAAGAACAAAAAGATTTAGTGTTAAAAGAATTGGATGAGATTGTTGGAATACGTAACATAAATCATTCTGATCAAACGGCACAAGTAAATGAATGGATTAAAGAAGAAGTTAAAACAGAAGAAGCAAATAGTAATGTAACTGATGCACAATCTTTAACTGGTGACCTTGAAATTGCGCCGCTTGCATATGAATATACTTTTATGCTGCAACATGGTTATACTTCTAAAACATCTATCAAGGCGATGACTGATACAGAAGAAATGGCTAGTTTAATTAATAAAAGAGCGAATAGCCGTTTTGGAGCAGATAATCTTGATCTTGAAGTGAAAGCAATAAAAGGTAATGTTCCAGAAAATTGGAATAACCTACTTATGCAAGCGATATTGCCAACTGTAAAATCTTTTGAAAAAGTTGAATATGTGGTGAATCAGAATAATGTTACGATTAATGGAGTGGTTAAATCTGCCAAAGCAAAATTGCGCCAAGAGAAAGTAATCTCTACGTTAATTCCAGAAAACTTTACAAAAACTATTAATATTACAGTTGAATAATTACAATTACGGAGAAAATAAATAATGTTATATCTTATTAATGAAATTAGAGTAAGCCTTCTATTGGCTGCAATTTTTGCCTTTATTTTGGGGTGGATTTTTAAAGGTGTTTTTACTAAAAAATCAGCATCTCCAGAAGAAGTTAAAGAATTAAGAAAAGAAAATGATAATTTGATGGAAAAGCTTTATGATATGAAAGCTTCATCTTCATCAAAAGTAGTAGAAGATAATCATGGTAATGGCGATTACGATATTACTGAAATCGAAGGAATTGGCCCTGGTTATAAAGCAAAAATGGATGAAAAATTTGGCATTAATAATGTGACAGATTTTTTAGAAAAAACAGCAACACCAGATGGCAGAGCAAGCGTTGCTGAAGCTCTGAAACTAGAGGTAAAAATAATTGATAAATGGACAAGAATGGCAGATTTCACAAGAATTGCTGGTGTTCGTGGTCATTTCGCTGAATTGATTGAGGCAGCAGGTCTGGAATCAATTGGTCATTTTGCAGCGCAAGATTCAAAAGAGCTAACAGATATCCTAATAGATGTTAACAGTAAATCTAAACATAGCCGTATCGATCCAACATTCGAAATGGTAGAAGACTGGGTTAAAAAAGCATCTGAATTAGAAGAAGTAATTGCTTAAATACCAATATATAAATTTTTAAAAATAGCCTCGTAGAAATATAGTTTTTACGAGGCTGTTTTTTTTATAAGCTAGTTTTAGCTTTGGAAAGGTTCCATTGTAAAATATTAACTTTTATTGTATATTCAGAATCGGTCTTTCGAGAAATCGGATTATGGGGTTGGCGATACCTTATAATTTGAGTTTTCGGAAGGCTTTTTATTTATAAGCAAACTTTCTCAAACTCTTTTACTCTTAAAGAACTCTTTTAAAATGGCTTGGCTGTCAAATTCTGCAATCCCGCCATAGATTTCTGGCTTATGATGACAGGTTTTTTGGCCAAATATTTTGGCACCCTGTTCTATACCGCCCGATTTTGGATCATAGGCCCCAAAATATAACCGCCTTATTCTGGCATTAGAGATCGCCGAGGCGCACATTGGACATGGCTCGAGGCTTACATATAGATCACAATTATTTAAGCGGTAATTAGATAATATTTCCCCAGCTTTTCTAATAGCTAGAATCTCAGCATGGGCGGTGGGGTCATTATTGGTAATTGTTAAATTATGAGCTTTGGCAATTATTGTATCGGTTGTACTATCTACTATGATCGCGCCGATTGGAACTTCGCCTTTGCTAAGTGCTTTTTTTGCTTGCATTATTGCATGTTGCATATATGTATTATACATTAGAATAACCTTGATATAAATTGGATAAAATCAAAAATGACTAAACAAAACAATAACACAGATGATAAAAAAATAAAGTCTGAACGCATTGCAAAAAGAATTGCCAGAGCTGGGCTATGTTCCAGACGTGACGCAGAGAAGTGGATATTGGATGCCCGAGTATCAGTAAACGGCGTTATACTTGACACACCAGCGTTTAAAACCAAGCCAGAAGACGTTATAATGGTTGATGATAAATTATTGCCAGAAAAAGAAGAGACTAGAATATGGCGTTATTATAAACCAACTGGTTTAGTTACAACATCAAGAGATGAAAAAGACCGCCATACAATATTCGACGACCTACCAAATGATTTACCAAGAGTAATTACAGTCGGTAGACTTGATATGAATACGGAAGGTTTATTATTATTAACCAATGATGGTGAGCTAGCAAGGCATTTGGAATTGCCATCAACTGCATGGACAAGAAGATATAAAGTCCGCGTACATGGTCATGTAAATGAGCAAGCGTTAAAGAACTTGAAAAAAGGTATTGAAATTGATGGCATGCGATATAATTCAATTGATGCATATGTAGAAGGCAAGCCAGAAGGTAGAGAAGAAGGTAGAAGAACCAATACTTGGTTAAGTGTTACGATTACCGAAGGCAAGAATAGAGAAATCAGAAAAGTGATGGAACATTTGGGTCTACAGGTAAATAGATTAATTAGATTATCATATGGTCCGTTCCAATTGGGTAACTTACAAAAATCTGGCGTGGAAGAGATCAAGAAAAAAGCGTTAAAAGCTTCATTAGGTAAAGGTTTTGAATTATGAATGCATCAAGGATAGTCGCATTTTCAGTATTAATCTTGGTAGCTCTATGGATGTTATCAGGGCAATTTGGTAATGATGCTAAAACTAATGATGCTAAAACCAATGATGCTAAAATGGATGTTACAGAAACTCAAAAACCTGAAGAAGTTTCAAAGAAGCTCCAATCGGTTAGATTTGAAACTAGCCTATCTGAGGAAATTGCCAGTGATATTCTAATCAATGGTCAGACAAAATCATCAAAATTCGTTAATATAGTACCAAAGATAAGCGGTCAGATAACTGAGATTTTTGTTGATGAAGGAAACCCATTATTAAAAGGTCAAGTAATCTTAAAAATTGAAACCAATGATTTACAAGCAAGAGTAAATAAAGACCGCGAATTGGTTAATCAAAAAAATATTGAGTATAATGCTGCTAAAGAATTAAAGGCAAAGGGATTTGGCTCAAATACAAAATTTGCTTTGGCAAGGGCGGAGCTAGAATCTGCTCGGGCTAATTTAAAAATATCTGAAATTAATTTAAGGAATAGGGAAATCAAAGCACCATTTGCTGGGTTTTTAGAGAAGTTGGATGTTGAAGTCGGAAGCTATATCAATACTGGTCAGAATATTGGTCAAATCGTTGATCTTAATCCAATTAGTGTAATTGGTTTTGTAAATGAAAAAGATATTAGAAAAATTAAAAAAGGCGGCGCTGGTTTTGTAACTGTCATTAAGGATAAAGAAGTACAGGGTGAGATAATTTATATCTCTGCGATGGCTGAAAATACCACGCGTACATTTAAAATTGAAATATCAATTGATAATCCTGATTTAACTATTGTTGATGGCCTAACCACTAAGTTAAGAATTCCAACTACTAGTGTTAAAGCCCATAAAATATCACCTGCAATCTTGGGTTTGGATGATATTGGTAATGTTGGATTAAAATTACTTGATGGAGAAAATAAAGTAAAATTCTATCCAGTTGAAATTATCAAAGACGAGGCAGATTTTATGTATGTATCAGGAATTCCAGATAGCTCTAAAATCATAACTGTTGGGCAAGAATTTGTAATTGATGGTCAAGAAGTAAAACCACAAGAAGAGAGAATAGAGTAGTAACTTGCAAGCAATAATTGACGCAGCATTAGATAGAAGAAGATCAGCAATATTGGCATTCTTAATGCTAGTGCTATCAGGTATATACGCTTATTCTTCAATTCCAAAAGAATCCAATCCGGATATTAATATACCGATTATCTATGTATCAATGCATCTTGATGGCATATCACCGAGTGATTCAGAGAAGCTTTTAATAAAGCCAATGGAACAGCAATTAATGACCCTTAGCTCGGTTAAGGAAATTACATCTTCTGGTTATTTGGGTGGCGGTAATATAGTGCTTGAATTTGAAGCAGGTTTTGATGTTGATAATGCCTTGGATAAAGTCCGTGAAGCAGTTGATAAAGGTAAAGCAGAATTACCAGCTGATGCTGATGAGCCAAAAATAGAAGAAGTAAATTTTAGCTTATTTCCAGTATTAGTTGTGACATTATCAGGAGATCTACCCGATAGATTATTACTGCAAGCATCAAAAAGATTGCAAGATAAGATCGAGAATATAAACACAGTTTTGGAAGCAAATTTGGCTGGTGATCGGGAAGAACAAATTGAAATTGTAATCGATCCATCTCTAATTCAAAGCTATGGTTTAAAAGGAACTGAAATTGTATCTTACTTCCAGAGAAGTGATAAGCTAGTTGCAGCGGGAAGCTTGGATACTGGTAAAGGTAATTTTGATATTAAAGTACCTGGTTTATTCTCTTCTGTTCGTGATATTTTAACCATGCCACTTGTGGCGGAAGGCGATTCTGCGATCCTAACTGAGGATATTGCAAAAGTGTATCGTAATTTTAAAGACAGAAGTAGCTTTGCAAGGATTAATGGTGAGAACGCAATTGCAATTGAGGTTGTAAAACGTACAGGTGAAAATATCATCGATACAATCGCATCTGTGAAAGAAGTAGTGGAAGCAGAGAAAAAATTCTTGCCAGAGACATTAAAAATTCAATATTCCCAAGATCAATCTGAGGATATCAAAGTCAAATTATCCGATCTACAAAATAATATATTAAGCGCCATTTTATTGGTGGTGATTTTAGTGGTATTGGCACTTGGGATTGTATCTGGATTATTGGTTGGTATTGCAATTCCCGGAGCATTCTTAACAGGTGTGCTTGTTTTATATATGTTGGGTTATACGGTTAATACAGTCGTGTTATTCGCGCTTATCTTATCAGTTGGAATGCTAGTAGATGGTGCGATCGTAGTGGTTGAACTGGCCGATAGAAAGATGAGCGAAGGCTTGGATAAGATTGAAGCTTATGGCGAAGCTGCAAAAAGAATGTCTTGGCCAATTATTGCATCAACGGCTACAACTTTGGCAGCATTTGCACCATTACTATTCTGGCCAGGTGTGGTTGGTGAATTTATGAAATTTATGCCTGTAACTTTAATTGCAGTTTTAGGCTCATCGCTAATCATGGCCTTGATATTTATTCCAGTTATTGGCTCGATCATTGGCAGGAAAGTAAATCCAAAAGATAAAAAGAATAATAATCTACGTGCAAGTGAAGATGGTGATTTGTCTAAGATCACGGGTGCTACTGGTCTGTATGTACGTGTTCTAAATGCAGCATTGAAAATACCTGGTTTTGTAATAATAGCTGCCTTTGCGATGTTAATATCAGTACAGGTATATTATAAAAATCATGGTAATGGCGTTAGCTTTTTCCCAAGTATTGAACCGAATATTGCCAATATACTAATTCATGCAAGAGGTAATTTATCAATACATGAGCAAGATAAACTAGTTAGAGAAGTTGAAGAGAAAATACTTGATTTAGAAGGTATGAAAACCATTTATACAAGAACTGGTAAATCGGGTAATAATAATGAGATTGCAGAAGATGTAATTGGTGTAATTCAATTAGAATTTAAAAACTGGCAATTAAGAGATACTGCCACCGAGATTATCAAAAAAGTAGAAGATAGAACCAAAGACATATCAGGTATCAGAATAGAAGTACAAAAACAAGAAGATGGCCCACCAACTGGTAAAGCATTACAATTACAATTAAGTTCGCGTGAGCCAGATACATTAATTCCAGCCGTTAAAAAAATATTACAGGGTTTGGAAGAGGTAGGTGACTTTAAAGATATCGAAGATACAAGATCTTTGCCAGGTATTGAATGGGAATTACAAATTGATCGAGCTCAAGCTGCAAAATTTGGACTTGATACAACGTCAATTGGGCAATCAGTACAGCTTGTAACCAATGGTTTACGAATGAGTGAATATAGACCAAGTGATTCAGATGAAGAAATTGATGTAATATTAAGATATTCAAAAGGTGAACGTACGCTTGATCAATTAGACAGATTGGAAATTGAAACTGAACAAGGTTCTGTGCCCATGTCTAATTTTGTAAAAAGAGTAGCCAAACCAAAAGTAAGTAAGATTAATCGAGCTGATGGTTATCGGATAATGACTATAAAAGCAGAATTACCAGATGGTATGAATGTTGATGCAAAAATAAAAGAAATGGAAGAATGGCTATCAAATAGTGATTGGGATCCAAGAGTTGAATTTACTTTTAAGGGTGAAGACGAAGACCAAAAAGAATCTCAGCAATTTTTAATGAAAGCCTTTGTCGTTGCTCTATTTATCATGGCGATAATCTTAATTACTCAATTCAACAGTTTTTATCATGCATTGTTAATTTTATCCGCTGTTATCATGTCAACAATTGGTGTGATGCTTGGGCTTCTTATCATGGATAAGCCATTTGGTATTATCATGTCTGGAATTGGAGTTATCTCCTTGGCAGGTATTATTGTGAATAATAATATCGTGCTAATCGATACTTATAATCATATTAAAAAGAAACATAAAAATATGGCGATCAGGGAAGTTATTTTAAGAACTGGCGCTCAAAGATTAAGACCAGTATTCTTAACTACAATTACAACAGTTTTAGGGCTGTTGCCAATGGTATTACAGATGAATATTGATTTCATTACTCGTGAGATATCGGTTGGTGCGCCATCGACACAATGGTGGGTGGATTTGTCAACGGCTGTGGCTTTTGGCTTAATATTCTCAACTCCACTTACATTAATTGTAACGCCCGCGGCATTGATGTTTGAAGAAAAGGTAAGCACGAATTATAAAAAGGTAAAAAATTATGCACAAACAAAAATTTTATCAAGAACATCAGGAATTAAAGCAAAGATTTGATAGCTTAGAGCCTGA
>CALDHH010000012.1 GCA_937941575.1 uncultured Alphaproteobacteria bacterium
TACCATCTCCTTGATCATATGTTCTAGCATGATCAATTACATCTTGTAATAATCCCATAGAAGATAAAAGAACAGTTTCCCCTTTTCCAAAATAGTAAAAATTAATAAAATCGCTTCTTTGCCACTTTGGAGATTGATCTATTATTGAGCTTTCAAGTTTTTGGTAAACGTACTCTTCTCTTCCATCTTCATAAACAGGTTCTGCTAAACATCTGCAATTATAATCTTCACCTGGGTGATGTCCTCCTGGTGGTGATTTATCCCATGAAAATGTTTGCCCGTTAAGGGCAGCATGTCTTGAGCGTACTTTACTATCACCACGAGTTCTCCATTTATATTTTGGAGTTGAGTGACTATCTCTAGTTTCTTTCTTTGTTTCTATTAGAACAAAATTAATAATGGTTTTTGCTTTGGCGAGGTCTATGTGGTCTTGGGTGGTTATTATGGTTGGGAATGATTTGGATTCTAGGCGGTCTAGGGTTTCCAAAGCCCATTTTATATGGGGGTAGAGTTCTTTATATTCTTTGTATAAAGATCTCTCTTTAATTAATTTTTGATATGATGATCCATTAACATCAACGATTGGTCGTGCCATTTTTTTCTCCTATAATGATTTAAATAATTTGAGTTCAAATTTTACGCATAAAAAAAACCGCCAAAGGGCGGTTGTGATTTAATGCAGATACTTTTATTAAGTATGCATGAAACATAGCAAATCTAACCCCCAAAGTCAAGGATGTGTGATTTGTCTATAGCTCTTCCATCAAATAAGTGCAATTAGCCAGAATAGCAAAAAGCCCCGCAACACGGGGCTTTTTAGGCTTGGTCATCATAGAGATGAGTTTTATTTTTAGTAATGGCGGAAACGGAGGGATTCGAACCCTCGGTACGAGGTTACCCATACGACGGTTTAGCAAACCGCTACCTTCAGCCACTCAGCCACGTTTCCTGCATAATTTGCTAAGGATATAAGAAAGCTTTTTTTGGAGCTTTTGTCAATAGGAAATTGTAGTTTAGATAGAAAAAAGGTGGTTGATATTATATCTAACCACCTTTTCTTTATTTTATATGTTTTTAAAGATTACTTCTTTTTTAAAGCATCTCTAATTTCAGCCAAAAGAACTTCACTTTGTGAAGGTGCTGCTGGAGCTGCTGCTGCAGTTTCCGCTTCTTCTTTTTCTGCTGCTTCTTTGATTTTGTTAACGCCTCTAACAAGCATAAATACAACAAATGCAATTATGATGAAGTTAATTACAGCATTTACAAATACACCATAGCTAATTACTGCTGCGCCGGCTTCTTTTGCTGCTTTTAATGAAGCGTAATCGCCGCCATCAAGTGCAAAGAATTTATCTGCGAAATCAACGCCGCTTGTAACTGTACCAATTACTGGCATAATTAAGTCACCAACCATTGAGTTCACGATTGCAGTAAATGCTGCACCCATGATAATACCAACAGCCATATCCATTACATTACCTTTGGCAATAAATTTTTTAAATTCTTGTAACATTTTATTCTCCTATATATTTATTATTTTAGTTTTAAAATTACGATCTTATTTAATGCGATCATAGTTCAGCATAATTAAATTAATTTCATATAAAGTCAAACACTTAAATAAGATCTAATCAATGTTAGCTTATTTATTAATAATTGCATCGATAACTTCGCCAACTTCGGAGAAACAATCGCCAATTATATTATGAGCTCCTACACCTAATAGATGCTCATGGGTATGACTACCCCATGTAACGCCGATAGAGCGGACACCAGCACGATTAGCCATTTCGATATCCATTGTTGTGTCGCCAACCATTAATGTGTGCTCTTTCTTAAATCCAAGCTCTTTTATAACGCTTAATAATTGGTCAGGCTCTGGCTTAATACCCTCACCTCTTTCTTCTCTATCATTAAATGTACGGAATCCAGAAAATAGCTCGGTTAATTTATGAGTGTCCAAGATTTTCATTAAAGATTCTCTTGGGCGGGCGGTCACGATTGCCAATGTATGACCGTCATCTTTTAATCTAGTTAATGTTTCTCTGGCCTTGGCAAATAATATTGGAGTTCTATCTGGGCGGTTAACTTCAATTTCTTCATGGAAATTAAAAGCACCGATTAGATGTTCATATTGTGCGTCTTTATCAACTCCCCAACCAAAATCATATTTATGTGGTTCGCCATAGCCAATCTTAATTGTATTCAGACAAGGGATTGGTAAGTTATTTAATTCTGAATATTCAATTGTGCTATCCAAGAATCCTTGGAAGCTATCGATGATAGTACCGTCAAAGTCAAATGCTAATAATTTTTTCATAATTGTATTAACCAATCTTCTTTTTCAATAATTCATTAACGATGGCTGGATTTGCCTTACCTTGAGTCTTCTTCATTACCTGCCCAACGAAGAAACCAAATAGCTTATCTTTACCAGATTGGTAATTTGCAACTACATCTGGGTTCTCTGCAATAACTTCATCTACTAATGTTTCCAAAGCGCCAGTATCGGTTACTTGTTTTAATCCTTTTTCTTCAACGATATTTGATGCTGATTTCCCTGTATCTAACATTTCCGCAAATACATCTTTGGCAATACGGCCAGATATTGTGTTATCGGAGATTAAATCAATTAACTCACCTAATTGCTCAGATGATACTGGTGACTTATCGATGGATAGAGCTAGTTTATTTAAGGCGCCCATTAGCTCGGTTGTAACCCATGTTACTGATAATTTTGGATCTCGGCCTTTGGCAACTCTCTCGAAATATTCTGCACGAGGCTTATCACCAGCAATGATACTAGCATCATATAATTTCATGCCATATTCTTGCATAAAGCGATGTTTCTTTGCATCTGGTAATTCAGGCAGGTTTTCATTAATTGCATCAACATATTGTTGAGAGATTACTAATGGTAGTAAATCTGGATCTGGGAAATATCTATAATCATGAGCGTCTTCTTTGGAACGCATTGGTCTTGTTGTGCTATCATCTGCATTAAATAACATTGTTTGTTGAGTGACTTTTTCACCAGCTTCAATCATACGAATTTGATCACGGGCTTCATAATCAACCGCTTGCCCAACTGAGCGGATGGAGTTTACGTTTTTAACTTCGCGTCTTGTACCAAGTTCATCGCCAATTTTACGGACAGATACATTGACATCACAACGCATTGATCCTTCATCCATGTTACCATCACATGTTTCCAATGCACGTACAATTGCACGTAGTTTTGCAACATAAGCCATTGCTTCATCGGCTGATCTCATATCTGGTTTTGATACGATTTCCATTAGGCAGTTACCAGAACGGTTTAAATCAATATATGATCTAGTTGGGTGTTTATCATGGATTGATTTACCAGCATCTTGTTCCATATGTAGTCTTTCAATGCCGATATTTCTAGAAGTTCCATCTGGAAGCTCGATTTCAATTTCACCTTCACCAACGATTGGAATCTCTTGTTGAGAAATTTGGTAACCTTGTGGTAAATCGGCATAGAAATAATTTTTACGCTCAAATACAGAAGTTAGATTAATCTTTGCACCTAAGCCAAGTCCTGTACGTACAGCTTGTTCAATACAATATTCGTTGATAACTGGTAACATTCCAGGCATTGCGGCATCAACCAAGCTTACTTGAGTATTCGCATCTGATCCAAAAGTTGTGGCAGAACCAGAAAATAATTTAGATTTTGCGATTACTTGGGCATGGACTTCTAATCCGATTACGATTTCCCATTCGCCAGTTTTTCCTTGGATAAGATTGCTCATTATTTTTATTCCTTAAATTTTATTTACCAAATATTCTTTGTTTCAGAGATTTCCTAAGATGTTTAGGAGTGGGACCTTTGGGCTTATATGGCGCCGGTGGTTTTTGTTTTGTAAATGTAACTTTACCATCAAATTTACCAATTAACATGATCACATATGGAGAATGATTAGAGATGGGCTTTTTACTATCTTCTCTCTCGCTCCAGATGATTTCTATATCTTGTCCATTAAGAGGCAGAGAATTTATTTCAGGCTTAGTTTCAAACTTCTTTTCACCGCAGAATATCGCAACGGCCATAGTGCCTTTTGGTAACTCACCCGGATATTGATCTTCGCCGATACAATCTTTCCACAGTTTTTTCCAAGATGTATTATCTTTGCTCATTAATGTTGTAGGCTTGGTAATATTTGATCTACCGCCATCCCAATAATTACTATTTATCTGTTTTGTCATTATACAACCTTCTTTTAAATAGATTACGCTGCTTTTTCAAAAACCATACTTGGCTCTGCTATGAAATTAGCTGCTTTCTCCATTACTCCTGCGGTTTTAAAGATAGTCTCTTCGTCGAATGGGCGACCTAATAACTGTAACCCCAATGGTAAACCATCATTGCTTAAACCCGCAGGAATTGAAATACCAGGCATGCCAGCCATTGATGCAGGAACTGTAAATACATCATTTAAATACATTGTAATTGGATCATCATTATTCTCACCAATTGCAAAAGCACCGCTTGGCGCAGTCGGAGTTAAAATTACATCACATTTCTGATAGGCATTAACAAAATCTTGGTGGATAAGTTTTCTAACTTTTCTAGCTTTATTATAATAAGCATCATAGAAACCAGCTGATAAAACATAAGTACCAATTAGGATACGGCGTTTTACTTCATCACCGAAACCTGCGGCTCTAGTTTTCTCATACATATCATCTAAATTATCGCCTTCAACTCTTAAACCATAACGAACACCATCATATCTTGCCAAGTTGGATGAACATTCAGCTGGCGCTATCACGTAATATGAAGCGAGTGCATATTTGGTATGTGGTAAGCTGATATCAACGATTTCTGCTCCCGCATCTTTTAACCAATCAACGCCATCTTGCCAGATTTTTGCAATTTCATCAGACATTCCATCCATTCTATATTCTTTTGGAACGCCAACTTTTAAACCACGAATATCACCAGTCATTGCTGCCATATAATTTGGCACTGGTTTGTTAATTGATGTTGAATCTTTTGCATCATAACCAGCCATTGCTTGCAACATAATTGCGTTATCTTCAACAGTTCTTGCAAAGCTACCCGGTTGGTCTAATGAAGATGCGAATGCCACAACCCCCCATCTTGAACAACGGCCATAAGTTGGCTTAATTCCTGTAATACCAGTAAATGCTGCGGGTTGACGGATTGAACCACCTGTATCAGTTCCGGTTGCAGCCAGTGCAATTCTAGCCGATACCGCAGCGGATGACCCACCAGATGATCCACCTGGTACTAAATCTTTATCATCAGAATTTCTTTTCCACGGATTAATTACATTACCAAAATTACTGGTAATATTGGCAGAACCCATTGCAAATTCATCTAAATTAGTTTTCCCAAGCATTACCATACCTTGATCAAACATATTTTGAGCAACGGTTGATGTGTATTCAGGTACAAAATTATTCAAGATATTGCTTGCAGCCGTAGTTCTTACACCTTGGGTACAAAACAAATCTTTCATTGCAATCGGTGCGCCTTCTAATAATCCAACTTCACCTTTTGCTCTTCTCTCATCACTTGCTTTCGCTTGCTCCATAGCCAATTCAGGGGTTTCAGTAATATAAGCATTCAAGCCTTTAAATTCAGCCATAGCATCAATATGAGATTTAGTTATATCTTGGGAAGTGAATTCTTTGCTATTCATTCCGTCTAAGGCTTGCTTCAATGTAAGCTTAGTTAAATCATTCATTATTCTTACTCCACAATCTTATTAACAACAAAGAATCCTTCGGCGGATTCTGGGGAATTGGCAACGATTTTATCACGAATGCCACCATCAGTTACTTCATCAGCTCGCTTATATAGATCCATATCAACGACACTAGTTAATGGTTCAACTCCATCAGTATCAACTTCACTTAGCTGTTCAATCCAGCTCATTGTTTCGCTAAGCTCAACACTTAATTTCTCAAGCTCATTATCTTCAACCTTAATTCGTGCAAGTTTTGCGATTTTGGCAACTGTTTCTTTATCTATGGACATATGCTATTCCTAATATTACGTTTATTTTTTAGAATCAAAAAAGAAGAATATCATGCCTATTTGCAATTTAAAAGAACTGAAAGCAAAATTAAGCCCAAGACATCGAATTTTGGGTTTAGATCAAGGCACAAAAACAATTGGCGTGGCAATTTCAGACGGTTTGTTAATGACTGCATCACCAGTTGAAACGATAATGCGGAAAAAATTTACTATTGATGCTGAAAAACTTGCAAAAATTGTTAAAGATCGCCAAGTCGGGGCTTTAGTAATCGGGTTACCAATAAATATGGATGGTAGCGAAGGCCCAAGATGTGAATCAGTCCGCCATTTTGGCGATAATATCCTAAGAAAAACTGACCTATTCGATGAAAATCTATATATTGCCTTCCATGATGAAAGATTATCATCAGCGGTTGTAAATAGAATGTTCATCAAAGAAGTTGATATGACTAGGAAAAGACGAGCTGAACTTGTCGATAAAATGGCTGCAACCTATATTTTGCAGGGCGCATTAGATCTTTTATAGTCTTTTTTAATAATAATTTTAAAATTAAAATGATCTATTTATATAAGCTAAATCTATAATTTCCAAGGGATAGAGAGCTACTTATCCTAAGATATTTTACTGCTTATAAGTGTATTATTTAACTAATTTAAAAAAATATGAAAAAGCCTATTGACTTAATATGCAAAACCTCTCTATTATGAAAATATAATAATTTTCATAAACAAGGGGAAAGAATATGAGTGAGCTAACTGAAGATGATATTTCCAATATTTGTAATATTGGTGGCACTACTAGGTCAATTTTTTTAAATCTAATGGATGGTGATTTGAATTTTATTCAATGGTATGGCCAGATTGCTGAATATGTCAGGGATTTTCAAAAAAATGCGGAAAAGCTAGTATATTATAATTCTAAAAATCTAGAAAAAAGACCAGTTAGATCGATTAGTTTAAGGCAAGAAATGTCTGAGTTGCTTGATTTAATAAATGAGCGGAAATTCTATAACCCTGTTTGGGCAGAGAAAGTTCATAAGAAGATATATAGAATCTCAAAAACATTTGCTCATGCTGGTTTTAAAATTACTAAGAATAGATCATATAGCTATCTATCTAGCATAAGAACCGATTTTTTAGATATAAAAGATAAATGTGTTGAGCAAAATAACTATAACAAGTATCAAATTGTCAGAAATAATTATACAAATTAACTATTTACTTATAAAAACTTAACATTAGAATTGGACTAAGAGTTATATTTTTAGGGAAGGTTTTAATAATGGATAGTATAGTAATCGCAGGTTTTGCAATTATTGTGGCTTATATATTAAAGGGCTTACTTAATTTAAATAAAGAATTAAAGATACATAAAATCTTAAAATCAATCTCAATGAAATTCTGGTTATTTCTAGGTTTTGTAGTTTTTATTATATTTAATCTATCTGATAATAATTATAAAGAACCTAAAAAAACATATAATAATTCAAGTGCTATTAATCAAGAATGCATGGATTATTTACAGGGGATTGATAATAGATCGGAACGAGCAAAAAAGAGGCATAAAGAAATGACTAATCCTTGTAATGCAAGTCTGTCTAAAATAAAAATTGAAGCTGAATAGGCTCTAGCTTTTATGACCTAATAGGAAAATCATTTCATCGGAGCTATCTGGATCAAAATCAGATTTATCCCAATTGCCAAATATATTTTTAACTTTTAACTGAGCTTTATTTATCATCTCTTCAATTTCAGATTTGCTAGGGAATAATAGGCTACTATTGGAAGTTAGTTCTTCGTCTTTAAATTTATATTTAGTTTTAAACTCCTTTATTCTGCCCCGCATTGAAATAAATTCCCTAGATTGTTTTACTTCACCATAGGGAGTTTTAAGTTTGCTTTCACAATCCCATCTGCTTTGCCAATCTATGTCTGGATTGCGTGTTTCAAATGCTATCAAGCCCTGATCTTTTAAGCTATTCTTCATTACATTTAAAGTTTTTGATATATCATTATCACTTAGAAGCGCTTGAAAAGCATGTCCTGTCATGATTATTAAATCGAATTTTTTATCTGAATGGTAATCTTGGGAAAAAGATTCAACCCATTCTACCTTATCGCCATGTAAAGATTTTCGGCCAATTTCTAACATTGCAGCTGATGGATCAATCGCTGTAACATTGTGATTTCTTTCAGCATAGGCTCTAGAAATTAATCCTGTACCACAACCAATATCGAGAATATTTTGCTTTTTATCTTTACTTGCAAGGGATAAATAGAAGTCGCTATCTTTTGCCCAACCTGAATCGATTTCATAAATAGATGCCAATTTAGGGTTGATGTAATGATTATCAAGCATATTAATTTCTCTCTTTATGAATCTATTCAAAACACTTAATTAATGCCTCTTCCACGATAATATATAATTGTGGATTCAGGGGAAAGACCCCCGATTATACCAATCTTCTTCATATTCTATCCTAAGGTTTTTGGCTTTATGGTATTAGATTTTAGACCAATTGCATTAATCGCAGCATCTAATTTTTTATCAGATATCGGTTGAAGAGTAGAATTTCTAGTCCATAATAAAGCACATTTTATTTTCTTATCAGGGTATATCTGCGCAACTGCATGTTTATAT
>CALDHH010000013.1 GCA_937941575.1 uncultured Alphaproteobacteria bacterium
TACTGATACTATTTATAATTTCTGGTATTGATCCAAGTTCTTTCTCAATCTCACTTATGATTAAAAAACTAGGCGAGATATTATATTTCTTGCCCTGAAAATCAAATATAGCCATATTTTTATATCCTATTAACATCTAAAGAATCTCCATTTTCTATTGGTGACAAACCAAGCTCAGCCCTTTTTTCATTCACCGTCATAAAATTTGCTGATTGTAATCTATTCCATATTTTATCACGACGTACACTCAAAGCCTCGACTTTATCAAGATCAAAATCCAACCTTAAACCTTCCCCAAATATTGGGATTAACCAATTATTCAGCTCATCTCTTATATGCGATAATAACGGAATTACGGCATCATCATATAAAGCCAATCTAGCTTGCTCAAAATTCGCATAAGTAAGTGATCCATTAACCCCAACTAATTGAGCCGGCACATTAAACGCCAAAGCAATTTCACGAGCCGAGACATCTTTCCCCGATATAAAATCCATATCCTTTGGGGATAAAGCCATTTCTTTCCAATCCAAGCCGCCTTCCAAAACCAATGGTCGTCCAGAATTATTAATCCCAGTATAATGAGCCTCCAATTCCTCACGTAGAGCCAATCTCTGCTCTTCCGTTAAGACCGTAGACATTTCCGAATTTGTAGGATTATAAACCAAAGCCCCACTTGGACGTCCCGATGTTTCAAGCAATGATTTATTCCAAATTGATGCATCATTATGCTGATCCACACTAAAAGCAGCCGCTTCCATCGGTGACATCCCGTACCAGTCACTTAATGGATTAAAAGCCTTCATATGCAATATTTCTGAATGCCCATTTAATTGATTAACCTTAAAATCAACCTCTTTGCCATTCACACTATATCGATAAGCTTGAGCAATCCCATTTGTCCCTGGAATTATCGATATATGATCAGGACGCAAAGACCATAATTCATGTGGCGGAGAATCCGCAGGACCAACTGCTTCCAAATAACTATTTCCTGATATTAAATAATAGCTATAAATTGCCTCAAATAATTCTGCTTTACTCTGAGTCGGGTTTGGTTTCTGCAATAAACTAATTAATGGATGTTCATGTAACCTGTTCTGACCATCATATACAGCCCAAGGAATCGATGCAGCATTTTGAGCAATTAATTTTATACAGCGATAAACAATTACATTTTTCTGAAACCCTTCTTCCGCAAATTTATCATATCTTCTTGGCGTAAAACTTGGCTGATTATTTCCAACTTGAACCGTAATTGGGGCTGTTTTGCTATGTTTATTCTCTATCTTATTCGAATTAAATAAATTTCTTATTATTCCCATCTTAACTATCTCCTTAATAAAACGGGATCAACCCCATAAATATTTTTTAAAGCTTTCCCAGTTTTCGAAGCGGGACTACTAATCGCATTTGCCACCATGTCATCAATGGTAATTTCAATATTCCGATCACCATTGGCACTTGATTTTTCATTAACCGAGACATCCGCCTTACTGTAATTATTCACATTCACCTGTACGCCTCCCGTATTATTATTTGATAGATTTGCATTGCTAATTACTTGCCCTGAACTATTCCCTGTTACCAATAGCTCCGGTCCTTTTTCACCAACAATGAAGGCTGAATTTGGTGCAACCATCCCACCTTCCGCCCTAAATCCAATGCTGCTAATAAGTGACCCGATTAAGTCTACCGCCACATCTTCTTTATCATTCTCTTTGGGCTTCCCAATATTCTCTATTTCATTTGCAATCCGATCTAACACAGAACTTAAAATAGATCGCAACATCTCACGAACCGCATCTCCCGCTGATTTACTACCTAAAGCAACTTCCTCTAGTGATCTTATAAATGTGCCAATACCTTCTCTAGTTACTTTTTCTAAACTCTTCTCTAATTTTGAACTACTTTTATTTAGCCGATCTATTGCCCCTGCAACATCATCTGTATTTTTAACAATCTCACCACTTATCATCTAAACCTCTTTATTTATTAATCTGGAAATTTTTCAAACATTTCATTGCTCTCATCCATATCGGGGTAATTTACCGATTTATTTAGACTCATATAAAAATTATAAATCTCAGCAATATCTTGCATACTGGCATAAAGCCAAAACTCGCTCGGCGCCCAATTAAATATTGTAAAAGCAATTTTTCTCAAAGCTGAAATATCAATTTTAAGATTATTATCCCCTATGCTTTTTTTTTATCTATATTATCAGTTTTAAAATTATTCAGCCCAGCCACAATTAAATTCAAGATCTCCACCAATTTAACCGCGTAATAACTAGCCCCCTTATTAATAAACTCATCTGATAAATCTGATTTAGATATCTTATGATCAGAGATTGAAATACAAAGATATATAATCTCCAATAAATCACTAACCTTAAATTCATTACTTTCAATTGATTTAGCAATCGCCCAAACTCCTTGATATTTATCTTCCAGAATTGAAATCATCTTCATATTTGGCTTAATAAAAAACGCTTCTTCTCCAACTTTAATCTCAATAAATTCTTGCATATTACGCTCTCCAAATTTTGGGTTCATTGTTAATTTTACCATTCAACATTAATTCAGTTAACGCCCAAACTCTGGCATCAACCCTATCTGGACTATTCCTGCCCGCTATATTTATATTATCAAAAGCAACCATCTGATCTTCCAATTTTGGAAATTCGCCCGCATGATGAATTTTGCCAATTTCATCCAATGCCGCAATTGGCTCTGCCCTTGTATGTTTACCCCGACTGGCATATACCGATTTATAAGCGATATTTTTATCGAATGTCCGAATGGTATTTTCAACCATATCCCCACCCTGATTAACCTCTGCCACAATTCTATCCGCCTGATATTTATAATAAGCATTAATTGCAGCCTTCGCCCATTCCGATGGTTTATAAATATTACTTAAATCATCAAGCACATATCCATGTCCATCAATACCAAGGCCTGCCACAATAATTCCCGTCTCATTACTGTTTAAATTACTAGAAATCGCAGGATCAATTGCCACAATTATTCGCACCATCTCTGGTAAATTATTAACTAAAATTCGATTATCATTAATTAACTTCCGCTGCCATAGAGCATTGGGCTTATCACTATGAAATGCTTCTTTAACAGTTGCTGGATATTCCATCCTAAATATATGATTACCACCAAGCTCAATTATCTTAAGCCGCCGCCAATAAATTTGCTCATTTTCTAAATTAAATTTCTGCCTATATATTTCTTCATCCACGGTAATTTTAAAATCATCGGGTAAATCTTTTTTATACTCATCTTGCCAAAACCAAGGAATAAATATTAACTGATATTCCCCCAGATTATTTTTTGCATCCATTGCAATTTTATAAAATAATCCATCCGCCCCATCAGATGTGCTTTCAAATATGACTTCCGTATTATCAACATCCGATACAGCTTGTAATAAACCCGAGATATGACTTTCAGCATTCTGCCAAAAAGCAATCTCCGACCCATGTAAAAACTGAATAGTATCCGATCTCCCAACCCCAGAAGATTTTGCGGTGCCAAGCTTATAACCTGAATCTAATTTAGAAAAAATCAGCTCTTTCGAATTATTAACCCCCGAATAAGGTTTAATTAAATCTGGGCAATTATCATGAAACCGCCTTACAATCTGATAAAGATTTTGAGTAGCCGTCTCCAGATGCGTTAATATAAAAGCCCGAACCCCAGATAAATGTGAAAGCTTCCAATAAAATCTAGCCGCCACATAAGTTGAACAACCTTGCTGCCGACCCTTTAAAATTATGGCTCGAACTTTCCCAGTTTTTTGTAGCTGCTCCTCCAATTTTTGATGAATATATAATTGTGATTTATTCAGCTTAAATTTTTTAATTGCCCCTGACTTACTCCTAATCTTCAAACATCTATTCGCGTAATGGATAAAATCTTCTTTTAATTTCAAGCGAAGCTTTCTCTCTAATTCCCGCAAAATTAATATTCCTATTCCAATTCTTTTAAAGCATCTTCATGACTAATATTAATATCTTGTTTGCCAGCAATCTCAATTTTAGGCAAAGCAATATCTGGCAAAGCTTTCTTTAATAAAGCCAAAGCTGCATTAACTTGAGTACTGCTCATTTCTGTATTTTTTATCACATGATCTTCTAATGCTTTAATCAGTAAAGTAACCCTAATCTTCTGCCGTAATTTCAGCATATAATCATCATAATTACTTTCCTTATAAGGACAATTTTTACAATCTTGTCGCATAAGAACCTCTAATGTTTTTATTGTCTAAGATTATCGTTTAAAAATACTCATAAATTTACGCATAAAAAAAAGCCCGATAAAATCGAGCTCTAATATATATAATTATCTAAAAAACTAAGCTTGCTTAGAAGACAAAATTATCAACATATTGATTAACCTACACAACTAACCCCCGAATGTCAAGATATTTATTGCGAAAAACTCAATTTATTTTTAATATTATTATATATCAAATACTTAACAATTGCCACTTTAACAATTATTCGTGTTTGGTTTCATCCGAATCGTCAACCAATGAACCACCTTCTTCTGGGGTTAAGGTCCTTTTAACCGATGGATCTTCTTTTACTGTCGCAGTATTCTCAGTAATAAAATCTTCTCTATCTTCCAAAATCGGATAAGCAACAGCAGTAATATAACTATTAATCCTTTTCAAATCCCGCAATATATCAAGATGAATACTAGATGTATCAATAGTCTCCTGTATTCCAGCTTCCAATCTTACAAAATGATTTTCCGATGCAGCTCTCTCTTCGGTACGAATGGTCGCTTTAATATCAACCAATTCTCTAGCCATATTTTTATCACCGCTCATAAATACATTCTGGGCAAGCTTTAAATTTTCAACAACTCGGTCATGTAGTGAGACAATTTCTGAAAAACCTTCTTCAGAGAAACTAACTTGTTTTTTAATTCTTTTCTCAGATAGATCAAGCAAGTTCTTATCAATAATATCCCCAACATATTCAAGATTGGTTGAGAATGTTAAAATATTCATATAACGACGACTTTCTTTGGAATTAAGCTCATCCTTGGTCATCTGCGCCATATATTGTTTTATCGCCCCATATAAAGTATCAACCTTATCATCTTTCATTCTAATTGATTTTATCAAATTATCATTATCAGATTGGAAGGATAAAATAGTATCCGTTAGCATTTTTAAAACAACATCACTAATCCGCATAGTCTCCCGCGCAGCGCAAGAAAGGGCTGCTTGCGGTGTATCCAAAGCACTATTATCTAAATATTTCGGAGCATTCGTATCATATTGCTTTTCTCTATCTGGCAATATTTTTTCACTGATCTTAGACATCACTTCGATAAAAGGCAGGAACATAATAGCCAATAATATATTAAACCCAGTATGAAAATTAACTAATACTCTAGCCGGATCATCATCCAAAGCTTCCAAGAAACTCTGCATAACATCCACAAGCGGTAGCATTAATACAACCCCAATTGAACGGATTAAGAAATTTCCAACCGGAACTCTTCTACCATCTGGATTATCTTTTAAGGTCATAAATATCGGCGTAAATGTCCCACCAATATTCGCCCCCAAAACAAAAATCAAACCAAGCCCAACTGGAATGGTTCCAACCGATGCCAAAGACATGAATAACAAAACAATCGCCAAGCTAGAATGCGCCATCCAAGTTAATAAAGCACCTAAAATCAATGCTAAAATAGTTTCATCAACCAATGGTGCAATAATCGCATCAAGTGCCGTTGAACCACGCAAAGGCTCTGATGCTTCAATAATAAGACGCAAAGATAATAATATCAGACCAAGCCCAATAATTGCCCGCCCTAAATGGCGATATTCACTATCTTGAAATTTCTTGGTGGTAACATATCCCGTTATCAATAAAGCAGGTGCTAACCAAGTCATTTTAAATGATAATAATTGAGCAACCAAAGTCGTTCCAACATCCGCGCCCAACATCACCGCAATCGCAGCCGATACAGGAACTAAACCCCTTGCCGCAAATGAAGTTACAATTAAAGAAGTTGCCGTACTACTTTGTAATAGAGTGGTCACCCCAACCCCAGTTAGAAATGCTTTGAAACGATTATTGGTAGATCTGGCAATTGAACGACGCAAAGACGCCCCAAAAGCACGAGTAAAACCCTTGCGTACCATGGTAACTCCCCATAGCAGCAAGCAAACCCCACCAATTATCTGAATTAATATTTCAGTAGCACTCATAAACCAAAAACAACCTTATAAAAAATAGCATTATCCCCATAAAGACAGGAATATAAAAACAACTATTGATAAAATATAATAGATAAATTACACGATATGAACAAAGCTATTAACTAACTTAAAAAGCATAATATCCAAATATACTATAACTATTATCAATTAAACCCAAGCATTTTATTATAAATGCCTAATAACAAACCAAAAAATATCTTCTACAGATAAGCAGATTTGAACAATAAAAAGAAGAAAAAATTAACTCTCTTTTTCACCATCAGCCATCTCAACACCAACAACATCACCCCATGTCATTGTTTTCTCTGGCATTGCACTTAATGGAACATCCAATGGTTTAAACCCATCTGGCATTGCATTTAATAATTTCTGCCAAGTTTCATCTTCGATACTATCAGCATCTTGTGATTCAGCTTCATCAATATTTTCCGTATCCGATGAGCCAATTACTGCATTCCAAGATAAAGGTTGATCCGATGGGATCCCTTCTGGTGGTGCTTTTAATGGTTTATCTTCTGGTGATAACCCAATCCCAAAGAAAGAAGCATCAGGCTTAGAACTGGTTGAAGCCGCAGCAGGAGTAGATACCGGAGAGTTCTCAATTTTAGCAGGCGTTACTTTCTCACCAATTAATTGATCCCAAGACATAGCCCCATCAATATTAGCAAAATCTTCTTCTGGTTCATCAGCAACAGCAACAGTAGATGCATCATTTGAGCCAATAACATCAGTCCAAGATACCGCTCCACCTTCCATATCACCAGCAACCAATTTAGGATTTGCAGGGTCAATTTCGCCAGAACCATCCATAACCTCTTCAGTAATCGTACCAGATTTATATGCAACATTTGCAACCGCAAACGCACTTGCTTCAGTTAATTCCGAATTATTTTCCATTCCAAAGGCAAAACCCTCTGCCAATGCTTCAATTTTTTCAGTAGAATCAATATCATCAAATTGATATTCACTTGGATCCCAACGTTTACTCCGAATTCTTTTCAAGATTTTGTCAACAACCCGCATACTATCAAGAACTTCTTCACTTGGCGGTGGAATTGGCAGGAATCTCTGAACCCGCATAACATTTGCATTACCTGGATTTGAATAATAAATTTGAATTTCTGCAACTTCTTTACCAAAAGTACAAATCGCACGACCCTCAGTAAAGGCACGTAAATCTCCGTAATCCGCTCTCGCTCTTACCTGTACATTAGCTTGCTGAGAATCCCCATATCCACCATTCGTCATTGATTTTGGATCTCTAGTAAATCCAGATACTTCCGTTACCATCGCTTGCCCAACAGTTTTTTCAAAGAAATCTTTGGTTTCAGTTGGATCCTCTAATTTACCAAATATCTTAATGTTACAGTTGGCAGTAATTGATCTGGCTTCTTCTTTAATTCTTTTCTGCATGGCAGGCAAATCCTGCGCCGCATAGATCAAACAGAAACCAAGTGAACGAGCCTGAGCCGCCATCACGGCCATACCTTGGGCAGCGTAATAACCAACCTCATCAAAAATCGCCATAAATGGAGTAGGCGCTCTAGTTACCTTATTATCAATCGCAGTCGCAACATCACCCTCAACCGTATTACCAAGCGTTCCACCCATCATACCTTTAAGAGTAGATGCAATGATTTTACCCAAATTGGCCGTCTCATCACTAGATTTTTCCAAAGCCGGAATAAGCACGATTAAAATACGACGATTAAGTACAACATCCATCATATCAACATCAGCCGCCTGAGTATCAAAGATATAGCCATAATCATCACCAAGTGATTGCAATGATCTGGTAAACTGCATCGATAGATAACCATGCTGCTGTCTTGGTACGGATGAATCAACCATTGGCGCATCTGGTGGCATTGGCTTTTCATTACCATCATCATCAAATGCTTCATCAACATAACCCGGCAATTCACTAAGATAAGAAGTTAAACCAACTCTCATTTCTTCTGGTAATCCACTATCTCTTGATAGCCTAATAATATCACCAAACCCCAAATATTGACGAATAACACTTACACTTAATGGAATATTTTGTTTATCTCTTTTATAAACCAGACATGGCATTAACGCACTTACCAAAGCAACCGCACGTTCTTTCCACATGGCATTATCACCCTCGGCATCCGGCATCAAACTAACTAACATATTAGTTAGATAAGATGGTGAACCACTCGAGAATGGGTTTAATGTATTTGATGCAACATGACCTTCTGAATTACCCGTCATATAGTTCATGATAAGCAAATCATCATCACGACCAAAACGCCTAGCCAGCGCCGATATAGAACTCCATAAATCCGTATCCGCCTTACCATCGACATAGATATAACCACTACCCCAACATAAAGCATTTGAGGATATAGATTTCAAACCCTCGGTCTTACCAGCACCAGTAGTACCCAAATATAATATATGCGTTCTAGCATCCGTATTGGCAAACCAAATCTCTTGATTAGTCTCATGCTGATTACCCAGATATAAGATACCATCAGCCTTACCAAAACCACCCCCAGGAAGCGGATTATTATTATCAGTACATTTCGCAGTTTTAGGTAATTTAAAAGGCAACGGATCATTCAGACGATATAACCAAAAAAAGTACCAAAAACCAAAAAGAAATATTAAATCCGCAAACATAGATATAGCCGGACTAACAACCATAGCCGCAGCAGACATCATAAGTATAGAAGTTGCAACCTCCGTCTTACGCAAGGATTCGCCAACCCTTTGGGTAAAAGGCCTAGAATCCCTTAGGATTGATGCATGTTGATATATATTTCTATTCTTTAAAACCAATTTTTAAACTACCTATTTTTTGTAAATCTAACTCTATATATTAATGATTACTATTTATTTAAACATCTCAGATGCATCAATTGGAACCCCAGATCTAGGCTTAGAAGAGCCCATTTTTGGAGCAGCCGCTTTAGAAGAACTATCCAAATTACCAATAGTAGGAACAGAGCTCATTTGATTAGAAACAGGCATATTAGGTCTATTTTTTGCAATCATATATAAAGCAAAGACAATAATCACAATAATAAAGAAGATAGTCGATTTCCAAGATTTTTTAGATTTAGAACAAGACTTATCCCCAACGAACATGGCTTCTGATATATTCTGATAAGCTTTCTCTGCAACATCTTTTGTTTTATAAGAAGCAATAACTTCTTTTTTACCATCATCTTTTTTAACTGAGATTGAATTTTTCTTATCCGTAATATTTAATTCAAAAGACAAAGTTTCCGATAATGTTGAATTCCATATTTTAGGGTTTTCTGAATTATCAAAAGAAATCACTATATTATCTTTTACTACTTTTGCAGTTGTTGAATTTTTCATTTTATATCTTCCTTATTTAACTGATTTATCTAAAGACGGAATTTTTCTAGCCCCAGGACCTACCAAAGCAACCTCAATATTCTTAATAACATCATCGAATTTTGGTGCTGGAATTCTCTGTCCCGCAATTAATTCATTTGTGAAATGAGCCAAAGCTCCAGATGCTTCTGCATGATAAGCTTTACGCCCTAAATTATTCATAGGATACCACATATCTCTATCATGTCCACGCAACCAAACAAAAGTCGCCGGAGCCAAAACCCCACCTTCTTGCCTAGCCCGCATCAAAGCCCGCAATAAAGCCGTTGTATTATAAGCATGTTTATTAACAAAAGGCGTCAATTTACCGCCAATTTTTGGATCTTTAATAACTTTTCTAATAGTCGATCTTAATTTCGGCTTAATTCTTAATCCACCTTTAGGTGACCATGATTCCGCCAATTCATCTAACATAGCCTCAGCTTCAGTTTTTTTACGAACATGTTTTAAAGCAAATACAGCATAAATCGCCTGCCCATGAGTTGGTAGACCAAAAGGCCCTTTCCATCTTTGACCCAATTGCCTTGCCAAAGCTTGATAAGATTTATTTACATCCAATTTTCTATTCACATAGGAAATCTGGTTAAAAGCAACCCATTCTTCTGGCGCCAAAGCCTCTGAGAATAAAGGTAATCTTACCGGCACAGGATCCCCAGGCGCTCGAAATCGCATCTTTGCAGGATTAAATTTTACAAATGGCGCAATAATAGGGAACATTTTCGCTTGTTCAGTAATTAATTGCTGTAGCCCCATTTTACGACGATAAATCGTCTCAGGCCCTTTAAAAATAACCCAGAAACCCATAATAAATAATATCGCAGCAAAAACATATTTTAAAATAGGCATGGTTAATTCAGTGCTAACCCTAATATGAGAAGTTGTAATTTCTCTAACATCTACCTTTGGTAACCATTCTTGCCAGACATCTAATTCTTGTTTCCCTCGAAGACCCGAATATGAAACACCATAATCCTGCCCCACAAATAAAGAAACTATCTTCATCTCAACTATTCTTATCCAACGCAAAGCATCAGTAAGCTGTAAATGAAATGTGGTCCAAATCACCCAAGATATTCCAAGTATAAGGAATAAAACGATAAAGAACATTATTGAATCTTCATGTGGACTTCTTTGATCAGCCAATTGAAACCTCTTTAAAAAATTTAAATTCTAAAAAAACAAAAAATAATTAGTTTTCAGAATCACGCCCTAGCATTATAACCAAAGAAATCAACATAACCACTTAAATTTTTCAAAAAAATCAAAAAAAGCTCTTGCAATAAAAAAAATATAACGATATAAATCAATTTCAACAATGTTGAGCCGACTTAGCACAGTGGTAGTGCAGTGGTTTTGTAATTAAAAGGTCTTATCAAAAAAATACCTTAATTACAATGGGTTAAGATCTTACCCTAGTCTCTAATAAGGCTATAATAAGGTCAAGGAAAATAGGTAGCGCCGACTTAGCACAGTGGTAGTGCAGTGGTTTTGTAAACCAAAGGTCGGGAGTTCGAATCTCTCAGTCGGCACCATTCACTTATCCAGCATAGTCCAATAAACTCCATCAAACCTTTACTATACATCATTTCTATGCTATAGCTTGTCCATTAGCGTCTAATGTTATTTGCCTAAATCCAATTTAATTGGGGGCATTTTAAATTAGTAAATGGAGCATGCCCCCAAATGAAGTTAAAAGATATACAATGCAAACAAGCTAAGGCTACAGATAAAATACAAAGAATGGCTGATGGTGGTGGCTTATACCTTGAAGTTACAAAGACTGGTAGTAAGCTTTGGAGAATGAAATATAGATTCGGTGGAAAAGAAAAAAGATTAAGCTTTGGAAAGTATCCATTAATAGATTTAAAGACAGCAAGAACCAAAAGAGATGAAGCAAAACTTTTATTAAGCCATGGAATAGATCCAGCCATCGCAAAAAGAGAAGAAAAGATATTAAAAGAAGTTAGTTCAAATAATACTTTTGAATTTGTTGCAAGAGAATGGTTTATTAATCATGCAAACAAAGTTACTCCAAAAACATTAGAGAATATTAAAAATAGGTTGGAACGCAATTTATTTTCTAAAATTGGAAAGCTACCTATTGAATTGATAACTGCACCCATATTATTGGAAGCTTTGAAAGAAGTTGAATCACGTGGGGTTCTAGATACCGTTAAAAGATGTAGACAAGCATCAAACCAAATATTTAGATTTGCCATTGCCTCTGGAAAAGCCAAATATAACCCAGCTAGTGATATTGCGGAAGCATTGCAAACAAAACAAGTTGAACATCATAAATCTATGCCTTTAGAGTTATTACCAGAGTTTTTAGATAAAATAGAACGTAATGAGGCAAGATTATATAAACAGACTATTCTTGCATTAAAAATGATGGTTTTAACTTTCACACGCAAAAAAGAGCTAAGCCATGCTAAATGGGAAGAAATTAGCTTTGAAGATAAATTGTGGGTTATACCAGCGGAACGAATGAAAATGAAAAAAGAGCATATAGTTCCTTTATCAAAACAAGCGATAGAAATTCTAACAGAGTTAAAAGAAATTAATGATCATTGGGAATATGTTTTTCCAAGTCCTGTTAAAATGCAGAAGCCTATGCACGAAGATACAATATTAAGGGCAATATATAAATTAGGTTACAAAGGCATCGCAACGATTCATGGATTTAGAGCTTTAGCAATGACTACCATCATGGAAGAATTAGATTATAGATACGAAGTGCCCGATTTACAATTAGCACACTCTAAGGGTGATAGTGTTAGGCAAGCATATGATAGAACCCAGTTTATGCAAGAAAGAATAAAAATGATGCAGGAATGGGCTGATTATATTGATGGATTAAGAAAATGAAAAAAAATATAAACGATATATCAGAAATTCCAGAATGGTTTGAGGATCACAAATATGATGGAATAGAAAACTTATCATTACTTGAAATTTTAGAGAATTTAAAAGCTAGAGAAAGGTTCTTTAAAATATCTAAAATTCCCAAAGAAACATTCCCTAAAGAATGGAAAAATATATACAAAATAAGAAAGGATCCTTTATCTGCACCTTATTTAGAAGAATTTAGAAGAATTAAAAATAGTAAAGATAGATATGATAGTATATTTAATAAAAATACTGTTATCCCCATGACAACGGCTAGTTTATGCCATATACATTCAATTATACCAGAAGATGACATTAAAAATGCTAATGAATATATTGAAGATGTTTTTGTAAATAACACAAGTAAATACTCAGAGATTAAGTACAGGGCTTTAGAGCCATTAAAAAACTTTATTTCAAAAAATAACGAATTTATTAAAGACAAGGAATACTTAGAGGTAGATATAAGTTTACCTAGTAATGTTCTTATTGAACATTTTTCTCAATACATTAATAAAATACAAAAAGAAAAAGGCATAACTTCTATAAACAAGAAGCTGAAAGTTATAGAAAAAGAAATAGAGCATATATCTAGATATAAAATCTTACAGTACTTAGACTTAACTATCTGGGCTAATGAAAAAAATATATCTATTACTAATGATTTAATGGTCGATATACTTTTCTTAGAAGATGATACCAAAGATGAAGCAAGCATTAGAAAAACAATTAATCCAAAGGCAATTAAAGCAATTTCTAGTAATATTTTAAATTTATTTGAATCTGTTGTTTTATCTCAATTAAAATTTTCGGAATAAAAATTATTTTTTCTATGCCTACTCTATTATAAAACAATAATTCAAACTCTTTATATCGCCGGAATCCAATAGGGTTCTATACAACATAAATAAGGAGTAATTATATGACAGAATATACAAAAAATTTAGGTTTTATGAGGTTATCTCAAATTTTAGAACTTATACCAGTTGGTAAGTCTACTTGGTGGGCAGGTGTTAAAGATGGAAGGTTTCCAAAACCCATTAAGTTAAGTGAAAGAATAACAGTATGGCGTATAGAAGATATACATAAACTTATTCAGAATGGAGGTAATAATGATGCCTCTTAATATAGAACATATAGCCAATTCTTTGGGTAAGGCTAAGAAAACAGGTAATAATTGGCTATGTTGTTGCCCTGTACATGATGATGTAAATCCAAGCCTTTCTTTATCTATAAATAATGAGACATTGTTAGCAAAATGCTTTGCAGGATGTAGCTTTTTAGAGATTATTAGTGCTTTAAGATATAAGGGATTGCTTAGTAGTGAAAGCTCAATTCCCTCTTATAATGCACCTAAAATACCTAAAGCACCTAAAGTTAATAAAAATAAAGAATATGCATTAGAAATATGGAATGCATGTGAAATTGCAGATAATAGCTTAGTTGAAGTATATTTAAAATCTAGGGGCTACGATGGCAAGATACCAGATAGCTTGCGTTATCATCCTAATTTGAAGCATTCAAGTGGTAATTATTATCCAGCGATGGTTGGAGCAATTACGGATCAATCTAATAATGACTTCATTGGTATACATCGTACTTTTTTAGAGCCAGATGGTAAATCCAAGGTTTATATTTATAATAACAAAATGATGCTTGGTTCTAGTTCTGGTGGAGGTGTTATGCTTGGAAATGCCAAAGACAAAACTATTGTTGTTGCAGAGGGTATTGAAACAGGATTAAGCGTATATTTAAAAAGAGGTTTACCTGTTTTAGCATGTTTATCATCTTCAGGTATGGCAAATATTAAGCTACCACCAGTTAATATTATGAGGTGTTTAATAATTGCTCTTGATAATGATAAAGCTGGAATCAAGGCATCTGAAATACTAGCCATGAAAGAGGGTGTTAAAGGAAGAATTGTTAAAACTATTAAACCACCAAAAGGTAAGGATTTTAATGATCTATTGATGGAAGGTGGAATGATATGATGAATAATATTGAATCAAAGCTATATGTAGCAGAAAAACCAAGACCATTAAGAAGGGAAGTAGAAAAATCTATAGATTTTCCTGTAGAGGCATTAGGTAAAACTTTAAGTTCTGCAACAAAAGCTCTAAATAGTATAATACAAGCACCCATGTCTCTATGTGGTCAATCTATTCTTGCTGTGGCAACTTTATCAGTTCAAGCATATGCGGATGTAATTATTCCTATTGGAAGCGGTCATAAAAAACCATTATCTTGCTTTTTTGTTTCTATAGCAGAATCAGGAGAGCGTAAGAGCGGTTGTGATAGTGAAGCATCCAAGGCAATCAAAGAGCATGAAATAGAGTTAAATAAATTATATAAATCTGATTTTGACAATTGGAATATAAAGCAATCTGCTTGGGATTCTGAACGTAAAAGAATATTAAATAGCAATAAACCTATTATAGAAAAAGAAAGCTCACTTAGTGAATTAGGTTCTGAGCCATCAATGCCTTTAAAACCATTAATAATTTGTCCAGAACCCACTTATCAAGGTTTATGCATACAATTTAGAGAAGGCATGCCAAGTATGGGAATATTTTCTGCTGAAGGTGGTCAGTTTATTGGTGGTCATGGAATGACAGCGGAAAATAAGATAGCAACTGCAACTGGTTTATCATCTTTATGGGATGGAGAGGATATTAAAAGAGTTCGAGTTATAGACGGTACAAGCATAATATCAGGCAAGCGTTTATCTATGCACTTAATGGTACAGCCTAAATTATCTATTAAGTTGTTTTCAGATTCTGATTTAAAAGATCAAGGATTATTATCAAGGGTTTTAGTTACCTATCCAGAAAGTACTATTGGAACTAGGATGTTTAAGGAGTTTGATGAGGCTGATTCAGAAACATTAAATAGATTTACAAAGCATATATTATCTACTTTAAGCTTGCCTCTTCCTATTAAAGAAAACACACAAAATGAGCTATGTCCTAGAGAGCTACATTTATCTGAAGGAGCTAAAAACCTTTGGAAAGATTATTTGAATTATTCAGAGCTTGGATCTAGTAAAGATGGAAAGCTATGCCCTATTAAAGGCTTAGCATTAAAAATGCCAGAACATGCATGCAGGATAGCGGGGGTTATGAGTTTAATAGAAAACATCCAAGCAATAAATATCTCAGAGCAAAACATGAAAAATGCTATAGAGCTTACAAAATTCTATGAAAGCGAAGCATTAAGGTTATTTAATGCAGGTTATATTGATCCAAATATCTTATTAGCTGAGAGGCTTTTAAACTGGTTACATAACAATTGGAATAAAGAGATTGTCTCTATTCCAGATATTTATCAAAGAGGTTTGAACTCTATTTCTGATGCAAAAACAGCAAGAAAAATAGTAAGCATTTTGGTTGAGCATGGATATATGCATCTAGCAGAGGATCTAACAGAAATTGAAAGTATTAAACGACGTGAGATCTTTAGGATAATTCCAAAGGAACTTTAGTTAGTTTAGCCACTTTAGGTACAATATAGTAATAAATTAAGGATATTAAATATGAAAGATTTAACTGATAATACAGGGAAAAAACAGCGTGGAAAGCCTTTTGAAAAAGGTAAATCTGGCAATCCTTTGGGTAGACCGATAGGAAGTCGTAATAAAGCCACTATTTTGGCTCAGAACATGTTTGATGATGAGGTTGAAGTTATTAGCAGAAAAGCAATTGAGATAGCTTTAAACGGTGATATGACCGCAATTAAGTTTATTTTAGAAAGAGTTTTGCCTCCAAGAAAAGATGTCCCCATGGAATATGATTTTGACATTCCTGATATTAATAATATTGAAGATACAACAAAAGCATTTTCGGTTGTTATTAATAATATAATCAAAGGCAATATATCAATTCCAGAAGCAAAATCCATCGTA
>CALDHH010000014.1 GCA_937941575.1 uncultured Alphaproteobacteria bacterium
ATGCGGAAGTAAGAGCTGGCATAAAAATACCAGTTAAGATCAAAGGTAACTTTAGCAATATAAAAGTAAAACCAGATTATAAATCAGTTTTAAAAGATGCATTGAAGGATCCAGAAGCATTAAAAGCAATGGGTAAAGATTTGGAGAAAACTGGTAAACATTTATTAGAAAATAAAGATCAGCTAAAAGAAGTCGGCAAAGAATTATTAAAAGACCCAGAAGCTTTGAAGAATTTATTCGGTGGATTTGGTAGATAGATAGGTTAGCATGCAAAGAAATAATATAATTGAAAATATAGTTGAACTTAAAGATAGCTTTGTCAAAAGACTTTGGGATAAGGATATTAAAGACCATAATTTATTATATGTTTTTTGTGTCTCTTCGCTAAGGGTGTTTATTGCAATCTTACGTGACCTTCGTAATGGTCAAATAAACTTACGTGGGATGAGTCTTGTTTATACTACTTTATTATCAATTGTACCTTTACTGGCAATTAGCTTTTCTGTTTTAAAAGCATTCGAGGTTCATAATCAGATTGAGCCAATATTGCTGGAATTGCTAGATCCATTAGGCGCAGATAAAAGCCAAGAAATCACCAATAGCTTAATTGGTTTTGTTGATAATGTAAAAGTAGGGGTTCTGGGATCCGTTGGTTTGGGGTTCTTACTATATAGTGTCGTATCATTAATGCAAAAAATCGAAAGTGCATTTAATTATACTTGGAATGTTTCAAAATCAAGAAGCTTTGCGGAGAGATTTAGCGATTATTTAAGCGTTATATTAATCGGCCCAGTTTTAATCTTTGCATCAATGGGATTAAGTTCTAGCATTAATAATACAACCTTCGTGCAAGCGATTACGGGTTTTAATGGCTTAAGCTTTTTCTTTGAATTTATAACTTTAATCATCCCTTATTTACTATTCGTAATGGCATTTACGATGATTTATATCTATATGCCGAATGCAAAAGTACAATTTAAGGCGGCTTTGGTTGGTGGTTTGGTATCGGGTGCGATGTGGAAATTACTGGGGATTTTATTTAAAGTCTTTATTTCAGGATCTGCGCAATATGCGGCGATATATTCGGCATTTGCGACGGTTGTTTTATTGATGATCTGGCTATATCTGGCTTGGTTGATATTATTGATTGGGGCAAGTATTTCATATTACGTTCAAAACCCAAGTAATCAAGGATTGGCGCGAGCAAATATCAGGCTTAGTAACCGAGTAAAAGAAAAACTAACATTCTTGGTTTTGGATATCATTGGTAAGACCCATTATGATGGCGGTAAACCTTTGAATTTAGAACAGATATCAGATAAATTAAAAATATCAGTAAGATCAGTTGAGAGAGTAATTGATTGTTTGGAAAAAGGATTTGTAATTGCAACAATAACTTCCAAGAAAACTGCCAATTGTTATGTTCCATTAAAGCCATTTGAGGAAACTAGCGTATGGGAGGTTATTCAGATTATTAGATCGGATTCTGAACATGAGAGCTTGAAATTTGAAAAACTATTGGGTAATAGCCATGTCGATAAATTATATTCAAAAGGTCAAGATGCTTTGGAAAAAATATATAAGTCAGAAACATTAAAAGATTTAATAATGTCGAATGCAAAAAAAGGTAAAAAGAAATGATAAAAAGATATAGCCGTGAAGAAATGGTCAAAATTTGGGAAGATGAGAATAAATATAGAATCTGGTTAGAGATTGAAACTCATGCATGTTATGCCCAGGCTGATTTAGGCGTTATCCCAAAATCGGCATTAAAAGATATATCAGAAAAAGGAAATTTTAGCGTTGAGAGAATTGATGAAATTGAAAAAGAAGTAAAACATGATGTAATTGCTTTTTTAACCTCGGTGGCTGAATTCGTTGGTGAGGACGCAAGATTTATTCACCAAGGCATGACTTCATCAGATGTAATTGATACATCATTCTCGGTTCAATTGGCACAATCAGCCGATATCCTAATTGCGGATATGGAAGAATTACTGGAAGTAATTAAGGTTAGGGTTTTAGAACATAAATTAACTCCCTGTGTTGGACGTAGTCATGGTATCCATGCCGAGCCAACAAGCTTTGGTTTGAAATTGGCTAGCCATTATGCTGCTTTTAAACGTGGGCTAGATAGATTACGAATTGCAAAAGAAGAAATTGCGATTTGCGCAATATCTGGAGCGGTTGGAACTTTTGCTACTATCTCACCAAAAGTAGAAGAATATGTGGCGGATAAGATGGGACTTAAGGTTGAGCCAGTATCTACCCAAGTAATCCCAAGAGATCGCCATGCAATGTTCTTTTCTGTATTAGGTGTAATTGCGAGTTCGATTGAGAATTTAGCAATCGAGATTAGGCATCTACAAAGAACCGAAGTTAGGGAAGCACAAGAATTTTTCTCCAAAAACCAAAAAGGTTCATCGGCAATGCCGCATAAAAAGAACCCAATTTTGACCGAGAATTTAACAGGTTTGGCAAGAATAGTAAGATCAGCAGTAATCCCAGCCTTGGAAAATGTGGCTTTATGGCATGAAAGAGATATCTCGCATTCATCAGTGGAGCGAATGATTGCACCCGATTCAACAATTACTTTGGACTTTGCTTTAAAAAGATTAACTTCGGTGATGAAGGGCTTGATTATCTATCCAGAGAATATGTTGAAAAACTTGGATGATTTAAAAGGATTAGTATTCTCACAAGCAGTATTATTAGAACTTACACAATCAGGCGTCAGCCGTGAAATTGCATATAGATTGGTACAAAGCAACGCCATGAAAGTATGGGATGAAGATAAAAACTTTAAAACTTTATTATTAGAAGACGAAGAATTAAAAGATTATTTAAGCGAAGAGAAAATTAATAAAATTTTCGATTACGGCAATTATTTAAAAAATGTCGAAACAATTATTGACCGAGCAATCGCTTAAAAAAAGATAATATTACTTCTCAAAAATTATAGTTGTAGATAGGGCTTAAAAAAACAGGCTAAGGGGAACTAATCCTTAACCTGTTTCCTTTTTTAAGTTTTTCTATCTTTGGGGAAGATATTACTTTTGTAATTTTTGTTTAATTTGTTGGATTGCAGCTTTGGCAAGTTTTGATCCTTCTGGGGCAGATACGTCACCTGTTGCGCTTAAT
>CALDHH010000015.1 GCA_937941575.1 uncultured Alphaproteobacteria bacterium
CGCTTGCATATATTCTTCGTCACCTAGTAAGTCAAAAAATTGGTTGAATTGAGTTAAATCGTCAGAATATTGTTCTAAATATCCAGTACCATTTCTAACAGCCATGCTTAGATTTATTGCTCTATTATCTTCTCTTTGTGGGATTCTAAAATCATCAGCTTCTGCTTCTCTGACATCGGAGATAGTATGTGTTCCATCTGGATCAAGATATCCTGCTCCAATTTCAAATAAAGGCAAATTACTAAGCTCAATATTTAATTTTTCATCTTCGGGTGAGATAGATTCTGTAGGTCTAGCAGCTGGTTCTATTATAGTTATAAACCCTTCCATCAGACTATCAGGGCTCTGCTCAAATACAGGAGTTTCTGGTTTGATTTCTTGATCTCCTTGCTCTGTACATGCCACAGCACTAAAAATAAGTGGTAAGCTTAGTAATAGTTTGGGAAGATATTTGCTTTTCATTATGGATTCCTTCAATACAATTTCAATATAGTATAGAATAAAGATATTTTTATACTATGTCAAGAAATAAGATTGTGCAATTTTATTAAGATGCTTAGAATAAAAGCTAACTATTCTTTCTTGTAATTTTCTTGGATAAAGGCAGTTTCATCATTGCTTACTTTATCATCGGGAGTTTGGGGCAGGGATTTCTCATATTCGTAATATTTTTCTAAAACTTCTTTTAAACCTTTTAAGGCAGGGACTATTTCTTTTTGGAAGTCTTCTCTTACATCTTGTCTAATTGATTTTGTAGTGGAGTGGACGGCTAGATAAACAAGGCTCTCAATATCTTCTAAACTACTAAGTTCACTCTCAACTCTTTGATTAGTGGCCTTTAATCTTAGTGACATTACTCGAATTATCTCAGATAATAATGGGTCACTATTTTCCAGAGCGTCTTCTAATCTCTTTGTGACCTTGACCGCAACGCAACCATCGACCGTTTTAACCGTAGCTCCGCGTTTACTATCAGTAAACATTGCCATTTCACCGAATATATTACCTGGACCTAGATCGGCTAAAATTACTTTTTTGCCATTATTATCAATTCTTGAAACCTCTACGCGACCTTTTTCAATATAATAAGTATCTGAAGCACCTTCTTGGTCGATTATGATGGTTTTGCCAGCTGGGTAATAGTCTTTATTGGTAGGTTCTTCAGATTTCATATTAACTTTAAATTTCTATTTTGTAAATTTTAAGAAGGCTTCTTCTAAGTCACCTTCTTTTGTGGAAATATCAATAATATTCATGTTATTTGAATTTAAAGCTAAAAGAAAGTCATTTATTTCAGTTTTACTTGGAGCATAGGTAAATTTTAATATGTTTGATCCTGTTTTTACTGGGTTATACTTGGTAATACTTGCAGGTATATCTTTTATTTCTTCAGCAAAGGTGAAGGATATTTGCTTGGAATCTAAATCTTTTAATATTTTGTTTTTATCATCACATTTAATAAGCTTACCATGATTGATAATGGCAATTTTATCACATAGTTCTTCTGCTTCTTCTAAATAATGGGTAGTTAAGATAATGGTTGTACCAATATCATTTAATTTTCTAACATAGTTCCATAGTGATTTTCTAAGTTCGATATCAACTCCTGCTGTTGGCTCGTCCAATACTAATACCGGTGGCCTATGTACCATTGCTTTGGCAACCATTACGCGACGTTTCATTCCACCAGATAATGTTCTGGCTTTGGCATCAGCTTTATCGGTTAATCCAACCGCTTCTAATAGTTCTTCGGTGATTCTATCTTTCTTTGCGACTCCGTAGAATCCAGCTTGAGTTTCCAAAACTTCTCTTGGAGTAAAAAAAGCGTCTAGATTTAATTCTTGCGGGACAATACCAATTGATGCTCTGGATTGTCTGGCTTCTTCATCAATATTGCTATTCCAGATTCTAACATATCCAGAATCTTTGATGACTAATCCGGCTAAGATATTGATAAAAGTCGATTTACCAGCGCCATTCGGGCCAAGAAGTGCGAATATTGACCCTGTTGGGACTTTTAAACTAACGTCATCTAATGCCATTTTTCCGGCTGATTTATAGGTTTTATGCAGGTTGTCTGCCTGAATTGCATATTCTGGGTTGTTCATCTTGGTTTCCTTAGTTTATAAATTATTTGATTAAATTAAAGTAATTTTCAATATAAGTCTATCTTATCCTTGACAATGATTGATTATCGTTTTATACATCGTTTTCCAATTTGGATTAGTTGAAATTTTTAGAAGATGGAGATTTACGGTGAAACGTACTTATCAACCAAGTAATTTGAAACGCAAAAGAACACACGGCTTCCGCTCTCGTTTAGCAACAGTTGGCGGTCGTAATGTATTAAGAAATAGACGTAGAAAAGGTCGTAAAGTATTAGCTTTATAATCTTTGCGCTAAATCATTTTGCAATTGAAACATATAAAAAAACGCCCTGACTTCTTGGCCATAGCCAAAAAAGGGGATAAATGGGTAACTCAAGGTCTTGTATTGCAAGTCTTGGGTTTTTCTGCATGTGAAGAAAACACCAATTATATCGGATTTACGGCTAGTAAAAAAGTCGGTAATGCGGTGTTTAGAAATAAAGCCAAACGTAGATTAAGGTCTTTAGCTAGAGAAATATTACCTGCATATGCCGATTCTGGTTATAAACTAGTATTTATTGCCAGAAGTACGGCAGTACATATGGATTACAAAGAATTATATAAAAATATGCATTGGGCTTTAAGGAAGACCAAGGTAATTAAGTCATGAGATTCCTTGGATATATTGCAAATCTAATGATTCGAATTTATCAGATATTTATATCACCATTTTTACCAAGATCATGCAGATTTAGCCCAACTTGCTCTTGTTATGGCAGACAAGCTTTAAAAAAACATGGCTTTGTTAAGGGCGTGTTCCTGACTACTTGGCGGATATTGCGATGTAATCCATATGTAAGAGGCGGGTTTGATGAAGTGCCAGATAGATTCTCATTTAATGATTCTTATAAGAAAAATAAAGATTTGATCTTGCGGAAGTTCAAAAAAAATGGGAAAAGCTACACTAAGAGATAATAACATTAGGTAAATAAAAAATGAATAATAACTTTGATCCACATAGAAATAACCCGAATAATCCAAATGGAATTGATATGGGAAGATTAGTAATGGCGATTGCCATTTCTCTATTGGTGTTAATTGTATATAATTACTTTATTGAACAACCAAGAGCAGAAAAAGCAAAAGCGGCGCAAGAGGCAATAAATAAAACCATTGCAGTAGAAGATAATATCGCAGCTGTTGATGTGAAGCTTGAAGATAAGATAGTAGAAGAAGTTGCCATTGTTCTTGCCAAAGCTGAAAGATTTAAAGTAACTACACCAAAGCTATCTGGCTCGATATCTTTGGTTGGGTCGAAAATTGATGATGTTGTCTTAACTAATTATTACGAATCAATTGAAACTAAAAAGGCTGATGGTGAGAGAATTCATCTTTTAACACCAGCTGGTACTGAAAAACCTTATTATGCTGAATTTGGCTGGGTTTCTGCTGATGCTACAATTAACACTCCTAAGAAAGATAGTATTTGGAGCTTTTCTGAAGGTAGCTCTAAAAACCTAACTCCTGAAACTCCGGTTAGTGTTGAATGGGATAATAATGCAGGCTTATTGTTTAAAACGGTTTATTCTGTTGATGAAGATTACATGTTTACTGTTGATAGAGAAATTGTAAATAATACTGCCAATCAGATTAAGCTTAAAGATTACTCATTAATAAGCCGACAAGGATTACCAAATGATTTGCAAGATTTCTTTATTCTACATGAAGGTCCAATTGGATTTGTGAATAAAGAATTGTTCGAAATTGATTATGATGATCTAGCTGATGAAGCAAAGGGTATTGCTTATGATACAGTTGGTTCATGGTACGGGTTTACCGATAGATATTGGCTAACTGCTTTGATTCCAAATCAAACAGAAAATAATAAATTGCGGATTATGCATGTTGGAGAATCTTGGGATAAAGGTCTTTATCAGGCTGATTTCTTAGGCGATACAAAGATTGTAGAGCCACAAGGTAAAATATCAACAAGCACTAAATTCTATGCAGGTGCTAAAGAAATTGACGTTCTACAGAGATATGATAACGAGAAGATCGTTGAGCAATTAGAATTAGGCTTAGACTTTGGTATGTGGTTCTTTATTACAAAACCAATGTTAAAGCTAATTAATTTCTTATCAGAATTCTTTGGTAATTTTGCAATCGCGATTATCTCATTAACTGTAATCATGAAAATCATGGTATTTCCATTAACTAGTCGTGCCTATAGATCAATGGCTGGAATGCGTAAACTTGCACCAAAGATGAAAGAAATCAAAGCATTATATGGTGATGATAAGCAAAAATTACAAAAGAAAATTATTGAGCTTTATAACGAAGAAGATGTGAACCCATTTAGTGGCTGTTGGCCAATGTTGTTACAGATTCCAATCTTCTTTGCTTTATATAAGGTATTATTATTGGCAGTTGGCATGCGCCATGCTCCTTTCTGGGGTTGGATTGATGATATGTCGGTACTTGACCCAACAAATGTATTTGAATTATTTGGGTTATTTGAATGGGGCGCGCCTAGCTTTATGCATGTTGGTATTTGGCCAATTATCATGGGTATTACAATGTTTTGGCAAAAAGGTTTTAATCCACCACCAGCTGATCCATTACATGAAAAAATGATGAATTACTTCCCTTATTTCATGACATTTATCTTTGCAAAATTTGCAGCAGGGTTAATTGTATATTGGGCTTGGAATAATATTCTAACTATTCTTCAGCAGTTCTATATCATGCGTAAGCTTGATCCAAATATCACGATTTTTGGTATGGATAAAGAAAAGCATAAATTGGAAGCTAAAGAGGCTGATGCAGCCGTGGATGCTAGAATTGCAGAAGCACAGAATTTAGAGGAAATAGTGAAAAAGCCGAAGCTAAAGAAAAAGAAATCTGAGCCTAAAACTGTAACTTCTGCGGCATCTAAAAAGAAATCAAAAGCTAGCTCAAAGAAAAAAGCTACTCCGAAGAAGCCGGTTACAAAAAAAGTAAAAGAAGAAACTGTTAAGGTTGATGCCGCCCCTAAGCCTAAAAAGCCTGCGTCAAAGACTAAGCCAAAAGCTATAGTAAAGCCAAAAACGAAGCCAAAAGCAAAAGCAACCAAACCAAAATCGAAAGATGATTAAACAATGGAATTTACTGAACGCCAAATCTTAGAGGGTAGACAATTATTCTCAGCAAGTTGTGAATTTATGTTGAGTGTCGTTAAGATGCAAGACCTGCCAGATAGAGATTTACCAGAGATCGCCTTTGCAGGTAGGTCAAATGTTGGTAAATCAAGTTTGATTAATGCTGTTACCAACCGTAACGGCTTGGCAAGAGCATCAAATACACCGGGTCGGACTCAGCAAATTAACTTTTTTAACTTGGATGATAGATTAAGAATTGTTGATCTACCTGGATATGGTTATGCGAAAGCATCAAAGAAAGACATTACTGCTTGGAATATCTTGATTAGACAATATTTAAAAGGCCGCCCAAACTTAATGAAAGTATGTTTATTGATTGATTCAAGACATGGGGTTAAGGAAAATGATATTGAAATCATGAAATTATTAGATGATTCAGCTGTGCCTTACCAAGTCGTTCTTACCAAACAAGATAAGATAAAAATTGGTGATGTTGATAAACTCTCTGCGGCAACAATTGCCAAAGTAAAAAAACATGCAGCAGCTTTTCCAGATATTCATGTAACAAGCTCTGAAAAAGGGCGTGGAATAGAAGAATTAAGGGCTGACCTTACTTGTTATGCGGAAGCAGCACAGGAACAAAGTTCTTAATTATCCTATAAAGTCTAAATTTTTTTTGCCTTAAAGAAAAAATTAATAAAAAAAGTTCACTATAGCTTTGATTTATTAATTTAATAGGGGTATGTTATTCCTGTTATAAATAGGAATTAAGTTCCTTGGTTTTTTTAACTTTAGAGAGATTATAATGAATAATATGTTGAAAACATTGGGTGTTATGACCCTGATATTCGCTTTATCACCAAGCAACGCTTTTGCACTTGCTGAACCTTGGCAGATGGGAATGCAAGAAGCTGCATCACCTGTTCAAGAAGATATACAAGAATTATACGACTTACTATTATATATTTGTATTGCAATCGTAGCTTTCGTATCGATATTGCTTGCATATGTAATGATAAAATTTAATGCCAAATCTAATCCAGTTCCAAGTAAGACAACTCATAATGTTAAATTAGAAGTTGCATGGACACTTGCTCCGATTATTATTTTGGTAATTATTGTTATTCCATCAATGAAGCTTTTATATTTCGCTGATAAAGTGGAAGATGCTGATATGACTCTTAAGGTAAAAGGACATCAATGGTATTGGGAATATACTTATCCTGATCATGATGATCTTAATTTCACAAGCTATATGATCCCAGAAGACGATCTTAAAGAAGGCGAAGTAAGATTACTTGAAACCGATAATAAAATTGTGCTGCCAATCAATAAGAAAATTAGGTTATTGGTAACGGCAGGTGATGTATTACATTCATGGGCTATGCCTTCATTTGGTGTAAAACTTGATGCAGTACCGGGTCGCTTTAATGAGACATGGTTTGAAATTACCAAAGAAGGTACATATTACGGACAATGCTCCGAGATATGTGGTACTGGGCATGGATTTATGCCGATACAAATAAAAGCAGTTTCAGAAGAAGAGTTTAATGCTTGGGTTGAGACGGCTAAAGAAGAATTTTCAAGTTTAGAGAATAATAATAAAATAAATAGCATAGATTTTGCTTATAATATGGGGACTAAATAACATGGCAGGCGATCACAAACCAAAATTTTTCGCGCGTTGGTTCTGTTCAACTAACCACAAAGATATCGGTACATTATATATAATCTTTTCAATAGTTGCGGCCTTAATCGGTGGTGGCTTATCAATGGTTATGCGGGTGGAATTACAAAGCCCGGGTATGCAGATTTTTGAAGATGGCCAAATGTGGAATGTATTTATTACTGCCCATGGCTTATTGATGATTTTCTTCGTTGTTATGCCGGGTTTAATCGGTGGTTTCGGTAACTGGTTCGTGCCAATCATGATTGGTGCCCCAGATATGGCATTCCCAAGATTAAATAATATTAGTTTCTGGTTATTAGTACCTGCATTATTCCTATTGATAGGATCTGCAATGGTCGGAGCCGGAGTTGGTACGGGCTGGACAATCTATCCACCATTATCTGGGATTGAATTCCATGATAGTATGGCTGTGGATATGGCTATATTTGCCCTTCACTTGGCTGGTGCTTCATCAATTCTTGGTGCTGCAAACTTTATTACAACAATTTTTAACATGCGTGCACCGGGTATGACCTTGCATAAAATGCCATTATTTGTTTGGTCAATGTTGGTAACTGCATTCTTACTTGTACTTGCTGTGCCTGTATTAGGTGGTGCGATTACAATGTTATTGACTGATCGTAACTTTGGTACAAACTTCTTTAATCCAGCTGGCGGTGGGGATCCAATATTATTCCAACACTTGTTCTGGTTCTTTGGACATCCAGAAGTTTACATCATGATTTTACCAGCATTCGGTATTGTTAGCCATATCATCTCTACATTCTCTAAAAAGCCAATCTTTGGTTATTTAGGAATGGCATATGCGATGGTATCAATCGGTGTGGTTGGATTTATCGTTTGGGCTCACCATATGTATACAGTTGGTATGGATGTTAATGTTCGTGCTTACTTTACGGCGGCTACTCTGGTTATTGCGGTTCCAACAGGGATTAAGATTTTCTCTTGGATTGCAACAATGTGGGGTGGATCAATTACATTTAAAACTCCTATGTTATGGGCGATTGGATTTATCTTCCTATTTACTGTTGGTGGTGTAACGGGTGTTATGCTTGCAAATGCTGGTTTAGATAATCAATTGCATGATACTTATTTTGTTGTGGCACATTTCCATTACGTATTATCTTTGGGTGCTGTATTTGCTCTATTTGCTGGATTCTATTACTGGATCGGTAAAATGTCAGGTCGTCATTATCCAGAGCTTTTGGGTAAGATCCATTTCTGGATTACATTTATTGGCGTGAATTTATTATTCTTCCCACAGCATTTCTTAGGGCTTGCAGGTATGCCAAGACGTATTCCAGATTATAATGATGCCTATGCAGGTTGGAATGCAATTTCATCTTATGGTGCTTATATGGCGGGTGCTGGTGTGTTATTATTCTTATACATCATCTTCCACACATTCGCATTTGGTCGTAAGGCAGAAGATAATTACTGGGGTGAAGGGGCTACTACGTTAGAATGGTATCTATCATCTCCTCCACCTTTCCACCAATTTGAAAAACAACCAATAATGAAATAAGGCATAATATTGTGAGCGATTATACATTCAATTATGACGATAGCTTGGATAAGGTAAGTGAGGCATCTGTTAAAGATTACATCTCCTTACTGAAGCCTAGAGTTATGATGCTTGTGGTGTTTACTGCCATGATTGGTATGGCTATGGCGCCTGGGTTCTCTGATATGCACCCAATGTTAATTGCTTTTTCTATTATCTGCATTACTTTTGGGGCTGGCTCTGCTGGTGCTATTAATATGTGGTATGAGCGTGAAACTGATGCTTTGATGACCAGAACCAAAAATAGACCAATTCCAACAGGTAAAATACATCATGCCGATGCTTTGGCATTTGGAGTTATTTTAACTGTGGCATCTGTTGGTCTAATGGGTGTTGGGATTAACTGGGCATCAGCTTTTTTACTTGGCTTTGCTTCATTTTTCTATGTCGTTATTTATACAATCTGGCTTAAAAAAAGAACTCCACAAAATATTGTAATCGGCGGTGCAGCCGGTGCTTTCCCACCAATGATTGGTTGGGCAGCGGTTACAGGTTCTGTATCAATTGAATCAATATTCATGTTTGCCTTGATATTTATGTGGACACCACCGCATTTCTGGGCTTTGGCTTTGTATAAAAGTTCCGATTATAAAAAAGCAGGGATTCCAATGATGCCTGCTGTGGCTGGTGAAAAATCAACAAAAATTCAAATGTTGATTTATACATTATTGCTTTTACCATTATCTATGGCACCATATTTTATGGGGATGGTTAATGTTTATTATCTTGCTTTGGCTGGAATATTAAATCTGATATTCATAGGCTATGCTGTTATGGTTCTAAGAGATAGCACTTATAAATCAGCTAAATCTATGTTTGCTTATTCAATATTTTATTTATTTGCAATGTTTTCAATCCTTTTAATGACGAGTATTTAATATGCCGATTAGTAGCCTACATAAAAAAAAGAGAGTTAAGAACGCAGTTGTGTTTTTAACAGTATTGGGAATAATGGGATTAATATTCTTAGTTACAATGGTAAGGCTGGGCGGACTTTAATCAATGACTGATTTAAATCAAAAGAACAAAAAATCATTTACGACTGTTATGTTACTAGTCGCTGTAATGATTGGTGTTTCTTTTGCATCAGTACCATTATATAAAATATTCTGTCAGGTAACGGGCTTTGGCGGTACCACTCAAGTTGCTAGCAAAACAACAGGTGAAGTATTAGATAGAGTAATTACAGTTCGTTTTAATGCCGATAGCACGGGTGCTTTGAATTGGGATTTCAAACCAAGTCAGTTATCAGTGGATGTTAATATTGGCGCTGAGAAAATGGCTTTTTACACTTCTAAGAATTTAGACGATAAGCCAAATACAGGAAATGCAACATTTAATGTAACACCATTAAAAGCAGGCAAGTATTTTAATAAGATTGATTGTTTTTGTTTTACTGAACAGACGTTAGAGCCTGGTAAGTTAGTACAAATGCCAGTATTGTTTTTCATTGATCCAGAAATGGCGAATGATAGAAATTTAGATGATGTTAATACAATTACATTATCGTATAGTTTTTTTAAGACTATCGAAGATGATAGTTAGAATTAAGGGGAATAGATAAAATGTCACATGTTGAAAGTTATGATTTAAAAAAAGGTAAAGCACATCCTTATCATATTTTAGCGCCAAGCGTTTGGCCATTGGTCGGAGCATTTGCTGCCGGAGCTTTGGCAGTATTAGCTGTTCTATACATGCATAATGAAACTTTATTTGGCATTAAACCAGGTATATTGGGCGTTATTGCAGGATTTACAGGCGTTTTATTAGTAATGTATTTCTGGTGGAGAGATGTGATCATTGAAGCATTCGTAGAGAAGGCACATACAGGCGAGGCTAAAACTGGTTTGCGCATGGGAATGTTATTATTTATATCATCAGAAGTTATGTTCTTCTTTGCTTTCTTTTGGGCTTTCTTTACATCAAGCTTGTTCCCGACCGAGGCAATTGGCGGCACTTGGCCACCAGCAGGAATTGAAGTAATTGCAACTTTCAGCATTCCATTCCTAATGACAATGGTTTTATTGCTATCAGGTTGTACAGTAACATGGGCTCATCACGCTTTATTAGAAGGCAAGAATGATGACGCAGCCAAAGCATTATTGATAACAGTAATCTTAGGTATAGCATTCATGTTCATCCAAGCCTATGAATATCAGCATTCATCATTTGGATTTAAAGAAAACGTATATTCATCTGTATTCTACATGGCAACAGGTTTCCACGGATTCCATGTATTGGTCGGAACAATATTTTTAGCGGTTTGTTATTTTAGAACAATCAAAGGTCATTTTACCAAAGACGATCATTTCGGTTTTGAAGCCGCTGCATGGTATTGGCATTTCGTTGATGTGGTTTGGTTATTCTTATTTGTCGCAATCTACTGGTGGGGTAACGCCTGATATTAGGTTTCATTTGCCTTTAGGCGTCGTTATTCGGCGATAAATTAAATACTCACGTACTGATGTACGCTCCGTTTTAATTTCCTTGAATGCCTATCCTAAAGACAAAGCAAACCTAATATCTCTTTAATTTCTTATTTTGTTTTTTTCGTGGTTAGCCTTTGGCTAACCTACTTGCGGCGGAGTGCTATGGCTCTTTTGAGGGCGTGGTGAGCTGAAGCTCACCTACTTGGTTTAGCTAGTTTTCTTTAATTTTGAGAGTATATTTTATGAATTTAGTGTCTGATTTTAAGATGGCTTGTAGGCAGAGATGCCCTTTGTGTAATGAAGGGGCATTGTTTAAATCGGACGGGTCGATGGGAATTAATGACGTATGTGGGTATTGTGGAGCGGATTTGAGCTCTTATGATATTGGTGATGGGGCAGTTGTCTTTATGATCTTTATTTTGGGGTTTTTGATTATTCCACTGGCATTGATATTTGAATATATAGTATCGCCTCCATTATGGCTGCATGCCGTTATATGGAGTATTATTTGTTTGGGAATTATATTCAAAGCAATGCCTGTTATAAAAACCTATATTATTATATTAGAAAACAGGCATCGGAAGAGTAATTAATTCAATTGTAATTTTGCAATGAAGAAACCATCCATACCGCCTTTATCCATCATCATATAAGGCAGAGCACGAATATCACCATCTTTATTAATTAACTCTGGGATACCAAATACTTCTTTTTCAGCGAATTTAACTCGGCTTATATTTTGATTTCGGATTAATGCTTTTTTGATTTGCTCTTCGCCCTCAGTTTTTTGCAATGAACATGTACAATATAGCAAAATACCATTTGGCTTTAACATTTTAATCGCATTATCGATTAGCAATTCTTGTAATCTTACCAATTTATCAAGTGAGTTTAAATTACGCAGATATATAACATCTGGGTGATGGCGAACCGTACCTGTGGCGCTACATGGTGCATCAAGTAAAACAATATCCGCCTTAATCGGAGATTTCCAAGATGAAGCATCAGCAATATGTTTGCTCTCTAGCTTCATTTTAACACGATCAAGATTTTCTTCTAATCTCAGCAATCTTTTCTCTGACTTATCAAGTACAGATACTTTGGCGCCAGCATTGATTAATTGCATAGTTTTACCACCAGGGGCAGCACATAGATCAATTACATCTTTACCTTTGATATCACCTAATAACTGAACAGGCAGGCTTGATGTGAATGCTTGCACCCACCAATCGCCATCATCAAATCCTTCTAAGGTAGTTACTTGGGTTGATTTTTTTAGTCTTAGAGTTTGATTAGGTAGTATATTAGCATCTAATTTCTCTGCCCAATCTGCAACGTCAGATTTTACATTAATGTCAATATTACCTTCAACCATATTGGCTTCAACAATTTTTGATGTTGTCTCAACACCATAATCAGCAACAAATCTATTCCAAAGCCAAGGTGGAGTATTTATCTTCCCTGCATCTTGATTATTTGGTTTACTATATTTCTCTCGGCTAATCTTGCGTAAAACGGCATTAACGAAGCCAGATTGCTTGCCCATATTACATTTTTTAGTAATTTCTACACAAGTATCAACTGCGGCATGTGGGGACATTTCTAAAAATATTAATTGGGCTGTACCCAATCTTAAAACATCAACAATTGCTTTTGGGGTGATTTCTTCCATTGGGCGGTCAATATATTTTCTAATTATTGCATCAATTTCACCTTTACGGCGTAGAATGGTTAAAACAAGCAATTTGGTGAAGGCTCGATCTCTTTTGCTTAATTTATTGAAATGTTTTTTGGATTCGAATGCTTCGTCCAAAGTTTTATCACGTCTGAAAACATCGTTTAGAACATTAAAAACAATTAACCTTGAATCTAAGCCATCACTATCTGGTGAACCTATATCTGTTGATGTTTCAGCTTGTGTATTATTTGTTGTCATTTATTTTTTCCATTATCTTATCTTCCATTCTACATGCTTCATCTATCATAGATTGGAATAAATCTTTTATAAATTCGGGGTTTAAATTATATTTTTTACCAGTTTCTGCATTTCTATCTTTAACTTCTTCGACTCTATCTGGTAAAATCGACGGTAAGTTATTTGCGTGTTTAATTTTTGCAACTTCGCGGACTATATCATATCTTTTGCCTAAAAGATGCATTATTTCATCATCTATTCGATCAATTTCAATTCTTTGTGATTTTAATATTTCCATTTTTTGAATCCGTTCTATATTATATTTCTATCTTACTTAATTTTTTGGAAAGCGAAGACTTTGTATAAACTTATTCCTTACATTATTACAGCCATTTTTATATTTTCTCAACCAGCAAATGCGAAGACATTTAATGCGAAAACTTTCAAATTAAAAAATGACATGCAGGTGGTATTGATTGAAAACCATAGAGCCCCAGTCTTGACCCATATGGTTTGGTATCGAGCAGGTGCAGCCGATGAAGAAGTTGGACAATCCGGTATTGCTCATTTCTTAGAACATTTAATGTTTAAAGCGACAGATAAGCTAGATAATGGTGAGTTTTCAAAAACAGTTAAAATATTTGGCGGTAATGATAATGCCTTCACTTCTCAGAATTATACTGCTTATTACCAAAATATTCCAAAAGATAGATTGGAAGAGATTATGCAGATGGAAACTGATCGTATGCAGAATTTGAAGCTAACGGATGAAGTTGTAAATCCAGAACGCAAGGTGATTATTGAAGAACGTAATCAGAGAACGGATAATAACCCAAGTGCGAAACTACGTGAATATATTAATAATGCATTATATATCAACCACCCATACGGAATTCCAATCATTGGTTGGCGTTCAGAGATGGAGCAGTTGAGTAAACAGAACGCAATTGATTGGTATAATAAATGGTATAATCCAAGCAATGCGATTCTGGTAGTATCAGGCGATATTACCGAAGATGAGCTAAAAGAATTAGCAGAGAAATATTATGGCTCAATCCCAACCAAGCCAAAAATTGCTAGAATAAGAACAAAAATTCCACCGATGTTAAGTGAGCAAAGAATTACTTTTAAGGATGAGCGAGTTGGCTCTCCTTCATTTCAAAGGCAATATTTGGCTCCTGTTGGTAATGATAAATTAGAAATCATATCTGATGTGCTAGGTGGCGGTTCAACATCAAGATTATATAATAGATTGGTTATTCAGGAAAAACTTGCAACTTCGGCTGGCACATATTATGACCCAACTAATATGGATGTAACATCTTTTGGGATTTATATCTCTTTGATCGCAGGTTCAGATTTAAGCAAGGTTGAGGCAATCTTGGATGAAGAAATTGCTTTATTGCTTGCTAAAGGAATTACAGAAGATGAACTTAAATCATCAAAATCAAAAATAAAAGCATCATCAATCTATGCTAGAGACAGCCTACAAGGTCCAGCAATGATATTTGGACGAGCATTAACAAATGGCTTTAGCATGGATTATATTGAGAATTATACTGATCGTATTCAACAGCTAAATCTAACCGAGATTAATGATAGTGTTAAATTAGTATTCAATGAAGATAATAAGCCAGTAACTGGTATATTATTATCAAAAAATAAGGAGACAAAATAATGCGTATTTTTGCAATATTTACAGTTTTATTCCTAAGCGTTACTGGGATATCAAATGCCAAAGTTTTGGATATTAATGTAGTTACTAGTAATAAAGGATTATCGGCTTGGTATGTCGAAGATAAGACAGTTCCTGTGATCTCATTAAGCTTCTCATTCCAAGGTTCTATGTTTTATAATGACGCAGATAAATCTGGCTTGGCTTATTTAACTTCGATCCTATTGGATGAGGGAGCAGGGGATTTAACCTCACAAGAATTCCAAAGACAATTAGCTGATAATGCAATTGAACTATCCTTTACTGCGGGTAGAGATGCTTTTCACGGCCATTTAAAAACCACTGTGGATAATAAAGCCAAAGCATTTGATCTATTGAAAATGGCATTGACTAAGCCAAGATTCGATGAAGATGCCATTCTTCGAATGAAGCAATCAACAATATCTCAGATTAAAAACAATATTGGTAATCCAAATTGGGTATCGGCTAGAACATTTAATGGGATGTTATTTGGTGATCATTTTTATTCAAGACCAGGTCAGGGGACGATTAAATCGATTGAAAACATTACTAGAGAAGATTTAATTGCATTTACTAAAAAACAATTCTCAATCCAAGATCCGGCAAAATCTTTCTTTGAAGGGATGCAGAAATTAAATATTTCAATTGCAGGTGATATTAACAAAGAGGAGGCTAGCAAGCTGGTTGATTTAATCTTTGCTGATTTATCATTTACCAATGAAGTAATAAAGATGCCTAATGCAGAGTTACAAAATAAAGGTAAAACAATATTATATGAACTAGACACTCCACAAAGTTTTATCAGTGTAGGTCATTCAGCATTAAAGCGAGATGATAAAGATTGGTATGCTTTAACTATTGCCAATTATATTCTTGGTGGTGGTGGATTTTCATCAAGATTAATGCATGAAATACGAGAGAAAAAAGGTTTAACTTACGGTGTTTATAGCTCAATGAATAATATGAATTCGGCTGATATAATCCAAGCATCATTATCAACTTCCAATGAAAATGCAGCCGAAGCTCTGGGAATATTAAAAACTGAATGGAATAAATTTGCAGAAAACGGAGTAACAATAAAAGAGTTATCCGATGCAAAATCTTATATCACAGGTTCAATTTTATTAGGATTAACTTCAACTAGCCAAATTTCAAATGCTATGAATTCAATTCAACGTGATAATTTAGGAATTGATTACATTAATAATCGGAATGACTTGATTAATGCAGTTACATTGGAAGATATTAAACGAGTATCAAAAGATATTCTTAAGTCAGAAGATTTTATGACTGTGATTGTTGGCAAGCCTGTTGGCATCGAAGCTGATATTAAACTAGATAAATTACCGAAGATGGATCAATAAATAATGTATAACCCAACCAATACATATTCATGGAAATATTTGGAAAAATATGCTGATGAATTAAAAGAAACCAAGACTATTCAAGATTTTTTTGATGAAGAATTGGGCCGCTTTGAAATGATGTCTATCCAAGAAGATGGCATATTTTTGGATTACTCAAAGAACTTAATAAATAAACAAGCGATTGATTTATTAATTGGGATGCTGCGTGAGGCAGATTTTGAGAATTATCGTTCTAAATTATTCAATGGTGATATTATAAATAATACTGAACATCGCGCGGTTCTACATACTGGATTAAGATCGGATAAGCCATCTGCTGAAGTAAGCGAAGTTTTAAATAGAATAGAAGAATTCTCAAATAAAATCCGTAATGGTGAATTTAATGGCTTTTCAGGTGAGAAGATAACAGATGTAGTTAATATCGGCATTGGTGGCTCAGATTTAGGACCAAAACTGGTAATTGAAGCATTGCATCATGAACAATCACCAAAGGCTCATTTCTTATCAAATATTGATAGTTCACAAATTCATGATTTAATGAGTGAATTAAATCCAGAAACTACTTTATTCATCATCTCATCAAAAAGTTTTACTACGCAAGAAACTTTGGTTAATGCAAACACGGCTAGAGAATGGGTTATAAAACATTTTGGCGGTGATAAGAATTGTGTTGATAGCCATTTCATTGCGGTTTCATCAAATGTGCCAAAAGCAATTGAATTTGGTATTAACAAAGATAATATATTCCCAATCTGGGATTGGGTTGGTGGTCGTTTTAGCCTGTGGTCAGCAATTGGTATTGTTATTCCAATTTGTTTTGGTATGGATATATTCAAAAGATTGCTTGCTGGCGCAAATAAAATGGATAATCATTTTTTAAATGCTCCTTTGGATAAGAACATCCCTGTAATTATGGCTTTGATTGGAGTTTGGCACCGTAATTTTATGAATTATGAGACTCAGGCTTTAATACCATATGATCATAGGTTACGGACTATGCCTACTTGGTTACAACAAGTGGATATGGAGAGTAATGGTAAATCAGTTAATAAATCTGGTAAGAAGTTAAGCTATAAAACTGGGCCAATAATATTTGGTAAGACGGGCACAGAATCACAACATTATTTCTTCCAGTTACTGCATCAGGGCAAAGACATAGCTCCCGTTGATTTTATAGTTTGTGAAAAATCAAATAATGAAATTGGCGAGCATCATAATATAATGCTAGCCAATGTAATCGCGCAAGCGAAAGCCTTAATGGTAGGTAGAAAAAATGATAAGAATCCACATAAAAACTTTGACGGTAACCGCCCGAGTAATACGATTATCTTAGAAGAATTAACTCCTGAGAATTTGGGTGGATTACTTGCAGCATATGAGCATAAAATATTTACTCAAGGAATTATCTGGGATGTAAATAGCTTTGATCAATTCGGGGTTGAGCTGGGAAAAGTTCTGGCCAGTGAAGTGCTTGAGCTTATCAATAGTAAGGATAAATTTAAAGTTAGAGATATTATAAAAGAAAGCTTAAAATAAATGAGTTTTGCAATAAAGGTAATTGTATCGGCATTAATAATTGCAATCGCATCAGAATTATCAAAAAAATACAGCCTTGCCGCAGCCTTACTTGTGGCTCTGCCTTTAACCTCGATCCAAGTAATTATCTGGTCATATTATGAGCAAAGGGATACGGCAAAGATAATTGAATTATCAAATTCAATATTATATCTAACTGTTCCATCATTAATGTTCTTTATTCTCTTAACTATAACCTTAAAACAGGGTTTGGAATTTATACCAGCAATAAGCATCTCATCAATTGGAATGATCGGCTTTTATTGGGCTTGTATTTGGGCGGTTAGAGTGCTCTGACTAATATTGATTGTTAATCCATTAATCATAGGAGAAAGAGACATCTTCATAGTTAACTGATACCTTACCCGTGCCTTGACTGACTTGACCAATCACGCCATGGATTTCGTTTTCTGACTTTAGGAATTCGGATAGCTCATTTGGTTTATCAGTAATAATTACCATGCCGATACCCATATTGAAGGTTTTATATAGCTCTAAATGACTTAAGCCAGAGCGTTTTGCAATTTCATAAAATACCGCTGGCATCTGATCCACATCAGGTAGGTAATTGATATTATAATCCATATCTTTATTAATTCTGGCGATATTGGTTAATCCACCACCTGTGATATGAGCCATACCCTTGATTATATCTTTATCTAATTTATTGATCTTGTTAATTATATTCCAATAAATCTTGGTAGGGGTTAGGCATTGCTCCATTAATTCAAGTTCATCTTCTTTAACCAACTGCCTTACCAAAGAGAATCCATTTGAATGCAGGCCAGATGATGCAAGGGCGAAGATTGTATCGCCAGAGTTTACTTTACTACCATCTAATAGCTCATCTTTGTAAACTTCGCCGACTGAAAATCCTGCAAGATCATATGACCCATCAGGATAGACACCTGGCATTTCTGCCGTTTCACCGCCGATTAAGGCACAGCCGGATTGTTTACAGCCTTCGATTACTCCATCTAATATTTGCTCTGCAACACCAACATCAAGTTTACCAACTGCCAAGTAATCCATAAAGAATAAAGGCTTGGCTCCGGTACATAAAACATCATTAACGCACATGGCAACCAAATCGATTCCAATTGTATTATGTTTGTTTAATTTTTGGGCATATTTAACCTTCGTTCCAACACCATCAGTACCAGCCGCCAAATATCGATCATCTTCCATATCATATAAACAAGCAAAGCCACCAATTCCTTGGGTTACACGGCTTCCATAAGTTGATTGAACTTTGGCTTTTATGCTTTCAACTAGATTATCTGCTGCATCTATATCTACGCCTGAATCTTTATATGTTATTGAATGTCCCATATTTTTTCTTCTTTGCTTTGCATGAATTTATAATAATTTATTATTCATGCTTATTCCAATTCTTACAAGAATAAATTAGGGCTGTTTTTAAATTAGGTTTTAATTGCCTTAAATCTTTTAACAATTTCAAGCCTAGCCGCAGGATAATCAATTACAGGCTCTGGATAATTTAATTTTCTTCTATCCATGGAACTTGGCTGATGGATTTCTTTATCGCTTAGTAATTTTAATTCGGGCACGAATTTCCTAATGAACTTACCTTCAGCATCAAATTTTTGTGATTGAGTAGTTGGATTGAATATCCTGAAATAAGGTGCAGCATCACAACCAGTTGATGCTCCCCATTGCCAGCCGCCATTATTCGATGCAAAATCTCCATCGATTAAATTCTCCATGAAATATTTCTCACCATCTTGCCAATTTATCATCATTAGCTTGGCTAGAAAACAAGCAGTTAACATCCGCAATCTATTATGCATCCAGCCTGTTTGCTTTAATTGGCGCATGGCTGCATCGACTAATGGGAAACCTGTTTTCCCATCCACCCAAGCTTGAAATAGCTCCGAACTTACGTCCCATTTTAAATTCTTGGTATATTCTTGGAAAGGCTCGTTCCTAACCACTTTTGGAAAATTGACTGCTAAATAGCGATAAAAATCACGCCAGCCAAGTTCAGACATCCATTGATCATCAACCCAATTAACTTGTTTATGTTCAAAAATCGCCTTACCACATCGCCTTGGGCTAATAGCTCCGCTTGCAAGATAGGTGGATAATAGACTTGTTGCATTGATTGATGGGTAATCACGTTCTTTTTTATATTGAAGAACTTTATTGGCGACAAATTTCTCAAGACTATTTAAAGCATCTTGTTCAGTTCCGCCCCAGATATCAGAGCGGTATTCTGTTGAATTCGGTAATTTTATATTCAACTGATTCGTATTTATCGGATCTGCAATCGGGCTTGGCTTTGGATAAACCTCTGGAAAACCGTGTGAAAGCTGTTTTAAATTGGCTTTATACCAAGGGGTAAATACTTTATATGGCTTACCTTCTTTATTAAAAATCATGTCGCTGAAAATAACATCACCTTGGCAGATATGGGATTTAATGTTGTTTTCATTCAGTTTTTTAACAGTTAATCTGTCTCTTTTGTTTTCATCAATTAAATAATCTTCGTTAAACCATAAATCAGTAATTTTATTATCTAAGCAATAATTTGAGATTAGTTCAGGTAAATCTGCGAATATTTGAGCATCCAATAATTCAAATTCGATCCCTAATTCAGCAAGATTGGCAGATAGGTCGGATAATAGATCACTACGTAATCCTAGCTTAACTGGAGCTTCATTATGAATTTCCCATTGTTTGGGCGTGCTGCAATAAATTACTTTAACTTTATCGCCAGTTTGACAGGCTTTAAATAAAGCAGGATTATCATCAAGTCTTATATCATTTCTTATCCATACTAGATTCATAGAAGTTTTTCCCTAAAAAAAATTATAGGCAATATTAGAAAATATAATAGCAATGTCAATGTAATGATTTGTAAGATAGCGATATCTGGTTGTTTTTTAGAAAAAGAACTAGATATAGTGGCTCCTCGGGATGGGTTCGAACCAACGGCCAATTGATTAACAGTCAACTGCTCTACCACTGAGCTACCGAGGAGCAATAAAAAACTTATAGTACGAATTTTTTTAGATTGCAAATAGAAAATACAAAAAAATCAATATTATTTGTCAAAGATGAAAATTAATGGAGGCACGGGCCGGATTCGAACCGGCGTCCATGGATTTGCAATCCACTGCATAGCCACTTTGCTACCGCGCCTTTGAGCCATTTTTTAATATAATCTAATATCTTACTCGTAGCAAAAAGATAATATCAGCAAAATCAAAAATTATGATGCAATACAACATGTTTTTGGAGTTTGATAATTGCTTATCTATCACTTAACTTCGTAAACCATCCGATTATATTTAAGAACGGCTTTAATTAATTTTCAAAATATATATACACATCTGTTTACTAATTGGTCAAGTATAATATATATTACTGGAAGAGTTTTAATAATATCACGTTAGGAAGATAAACAATGTCTGCATTTGAAAAAGCCCGTAAGAATATGGTCGAATGTCAAGTAATGCCAAATAAAGTTACTGATGAGCGAATCTTAAATGCGATGTTGAAAATCCCAAGGGAAGAATTCGTACCAAAAAGCGAACAATCACACGCTTATCTTGATGAAGATATTTGCCTAGGTGGTAATAGATTCTTGGAAGAGCCAGTGATTCTGGCAAGAATGATTGAGATTGCGAAGTTACAAGAAGATGATTTGGTATTGGATATTGGTTCAACAACTGGTTACTCATCTGCAATATTATCTGAAATCGTGGCAACGGTAGTTAGCGTTGAAAAAGACAAAAAACTATTGGAACTATCAGAGCAAAAATTGCGAGAACTTGATATTTGTAACGTTGCAATAATGGAATCAGAGTTGATTAATGGGTATCAGGAACAAGCGCCATATGATGTAATCTTCATCCATGGTGCAGTATCAATTATTCCAAAAGAAATTTTAAACCAATTAGCTGAAAATGGCAGGCTTGTGGCGGTTTTGGTTAGCCAAGATAATCTAGATCGAAATACAGGGCTTGGTAGAATAGTATTAGTTGAAAAAGAAGAAAAAGATTTCAAATATACTGATATATGTGATGTTTCAACCCCTGTCTTAGAAGGCTTTAGTGAAAATAAAAAATTCGTATTTTAATTGGAGATATCTATAAATTGAAAAATATATTCGTAGCTTTTGCATTTTTAATGCTTTGGAATTACCCAAGCCTAGCAGAGCAGAATTTAAAAGAGATTTTATCTAAGACTTATAAAACTAACCCAAAGATATTATCGGCCATTGCAAATCTGCAAGCAAATGATGAGAGATTAAAGCAAGTAAGCTCTCTTTGGAAGCCAACTTTATCTAGTGGAGCTAGTATTTCAAAAGCAACAACAGATAGTGGTTTTGGTTTTAACCAAGAAGGTAGTACCAAAACAATGAAGCTGGATCTCTTACAACCTTTATACCGAGGTGGTAGAACAGGTGCTGCAAAAGAAATTGCAGAAAGTGATATTGTAACAGCTCAGATAAATTTATTAAAAATTGAACAAGATGTTCTATTAAGCGCAGCCACTTCTTATATGAATATTACCCAGAATCAAGAATTGGTAAAATTACAGCAATCTAATCGTGATATTTTAAATAAAAGACTAGAAGAAGTTAAGCTAAGATATGATTTAGGTGATGTTACTAAAACTGATGTTGCACAAGCAAGGTCAAGATTTTTAAATGCTGAAGCTGATTTAATCGAAGCTAAAGGTAGGCTTGATGTTACAAAAGCCAGTTTTGAAAATATCACAGGTCTTGAACCTGCGGATAATTTAGATGATAAAATTAATCTAATGCTAGATATTCCAAAGAACTTAAATGATGCGGTTAATATTGCGATGAATAATAATCCAGATATTCTTGTGATATCGGAGCAGGTTAACTCAGCTGTCAGCAATGTTAATCTCATTAAAGGTGAGAGATTACCTGAATTAAATCTACAGGGTAATGTTACTAGAAGTTACACTCCAACGGCATCTCCAGATGATTCAACGAGTATTACTTTAAGTGCTAATATGGATCTTTATACTGGCGGTAGTGTAAGCTCGAGAATCAAACAGGCAAAATTAAGGGTAAATGAACAAAAAATAAATATTACTGATATTAAAAGAGAAGTAAAAGAACAAGCGGTTACTGCTTGGCAAAATTTAAAGGTTTCTCAATCAACAATAAAAGCCAGAAAAGAACAGGTTAAGTCAGCTGAACTGGCCTTAAAAGGCGTGATCATAGAAGAGAAAAACGGGGTTAGAACAATCTTGGATATATTGGATGCAGAAAAAGAAAAACTGGATGCAAAGACAAATTTAATAATTGCCCGTCATAATGAAGTATTGGATAAATTTAAGCTTTTATCAAAATTGGGGCTTTTAACATCAAATAACATTGGTCTTGAAGTTAAATGAATAATAAATACTTGTTTGACCTTGATTGAAAAATTTCATATCCTAAGGGCTTAAAAGTTATATTTAGAAAAGTTAAGTGGTTATAAAATGTCAGATACAGCAGATACAAAAGAGCAAGAACCATCAATTGAAGAAATATTGGAATCAATTCGTCAAATTATATCTGACGAAGACGAAGAAGGTGTTGATGGTGAAGAAGTTTCATTAGATGATAATAAAGAAGAAGTACAAGAAAGTGATCCAGAGATGTTAGATACTCCAGTAGATGATAACCCTGTTGAAGAAGATGATGTAATTGAGCTTACTGACGTAGTTGAAGATGATGCAGTAGAGGAAGCTGTAGAAGATTCTGCGCCTGAAACTGTTGAAGATGAAACTGCTCCAGAGGAAAAAATGTCTGAACAAGATGAAATTGATGCATTATTGAACGAGCTTGATAAAGAAGCGGATGATTTCAAAGATGAAATAACAATGGTTGAGAGTGAAGACGAAGGCCAACAATTATTATCTGAAGAGGAACCATCTGAAGATGTAACAGAAGATATTATTAGCCAATCTTTTGATACTGGTGAGATAATATCAGGTGCGGCAGCAAGTCTTGCAGCGGGAAGCCTATCCAAATTATCAAGCAATGCATATGTAGATAATGATACAACCCCAAGAGTCGCACAACCTGGATCAGTTACATTAGAAGATATTACCAGAGAGTTGTTAAAACCGATGTTAAAAGAATGGTTAGATTCTAACCTGCCGCCATTGGTTGAAAAATTGGTAGAAAAAGAAATTGAGAAGATTTCAAATAAGTCTAAGTAAACTCAATTAACTAAGATAATTTAAACTGACTAATCGGCTTGCCATTCCAATGCCCGGGATAGATGTCTATAATCAGAATATCGAGGCTCCTTATCCTGTCTTGGAAGTGAGATATATGGAGCATTTTCATTATTATATGATTTAATTAGATTAATTAAACCAATCTCAGCCTCATCAATTATTGTAGATATGATTTTAGGATCGCTGAAATATCGGCATTGAATTTTATCTTTACTGCCTGCAACTTTCCAATAACCGAAATATTCTGTATCATTGGCATTAATTCCTGCAAATCCACCTTTTCTTATTATAACTGCTTCCAATGGTAATTGGGGCGAGAAGCCAAGTTTAACATCTTCGACATTTGGTATTGCTCCAGTTTTATAATCAATTATGGCATAAGCTCCATTTTGATTTTTATCTATTCTATCTGCTCTCGCGGTTAGGGTGAAATCAATATCATCTATTTTTAGCTGACCTTTTATCTCGGTTTTAAATGGTGTGTTTTCTAATCGCCATTCTCTCTCATTATTAATAAAATCATAGGCCATTTTTTTAAATCTAGGGCTCCAGAATGCTTTTACTTCCATTGGTATCTGGGCTTTATCGAATATTGCCATTCCAGTTTTAATTAAGTCATTATATGAATTATTATTAAGATCATAATTTTCAATAAATTCTTCTAGAGCTTGATGGATGTAATTTCCCTTATCGGCAACGCTGATTTCAGATTCAAGCTCCTCTAAGGCTCTTAATTTTAGGATATGTTTGGCATAGATTGCATATGGATCGCGCATTAAGGTTTCAATTTCAGTCACAGATAGCCTTTTTGGACGAGTATTTAGAGCTGGTGAAGGCTCTGGCCTTGTGCAGGATGCAATTTCAATTGGCTCATCAAGTTTTCTAGCCCATGCTTTTAAATTAACTTCTGGTTTTTTTGCTAATTCTAAGCTGATTGATGATAGGACTGTATTTAACCTAGATAGCCATCTTGATTGCACGGTTGGAGTGCCAGATTGTTTTAGTGATCTAGTTATGATTACTTCCTTGCCAGAGATTGCTTGGGTAAAATCATGGGCATCAACCCCAATATTCTTATCAATTGATGGTAGACCAAAATTCCTTCTCATCTGTCTCGATAACCATGGATCAATACTTGGCTCGGCTGGCCATGTTTTTTCATTTAAGCCAGATACTATTGTAAGATCAGTTTTATACAGCCTAGACTCAATTTTACCTAAAATGGTTAATCTAGGATGCTGACCATATTTGGGGCGGACAGTTATCGGCTTCATTAAGCTCCTAATTAAACCCAAATATTCAAAACCTGTGATTTCTGGAATATTATCTGCAACTTCTAAAACTTCATTGATGAAATTAGCAGCAGATTCACCATCTTCACGACTCCAGATAATTTCTATACCTTGTTTTTCGTCATTGGAGGCTAGATTTTCTGCCAATTTTATATTTTGAGTTAATAAAGATTTAAATTCAACTTTATCGCCTAATTGTAGAATATCTATAAAATCTTGGCATTTCTCTTCTAAAGATTTTAACCATGCAATTAATTCTTGGTCTTTTTCGAGATTCTTATCAAGGAGATTGTATAAACCAATAAAGCCCTTATCAGGTCGTCCACCCCTTAAAACATGAGTTTCCAGACGGCTAACAAATTGGTTAAATTCGAATATTTTTAAGCCACCTGCGGCAAATGGATGTTTTAAACATGCTAAGATTGCAATTGGTGAAAATTCTTGGATAACCATATCGGCTACAAGCTGTATCCATACGCCAACAGGGCTGTTATTTAATGGAGTACCACCGGAATCGTCAATATCAATTCCCCATCTCCTAAGCGATAATGCAACCCGTTTAGCAAGATTCCTATCTGGAGTAATTAAAGCAGCGGTTTTTTCTGGAATCTCCAAGGTTTCTCTTAATTTTAAAGCAATGATATTTGCTTCTTCTTGGGCGGATTCACATTCGATATATTGAATACCATTAATCGAGCTTTCATCAATATCATCAATTTCTTGCCATTTATCAGTAGTCTCAGATGGGCGCATGATCTCGGATATTAAATTACTACGTGAGATATTATGGCTTAAATCTTTCCAATTTTTAACTTCACTTGGCCGAATCCCAATTTTATCAAGCAAGTTTTTCATTTCATATTGGGCATGATCTTCGCCAATGAAATCATATGAATCTTCATCGATATTAATATCTAATCCAGGTAATATAACCGAGCCATTATCCATATTGGCAATGGTTTTTAATAATGCAATATTCGATGGAATTGATCCTGTTGATCCTGCGACTATTATCGGGTTTTTAGGTGGGTTTCTCTGCCATAGCTCAATTTGATTCTCAATTAATAAATTACGGCGATCAGTTTCATCCAATAAATTAAGCTCAGCCAATATATTTGGCCAAAATTCAGTTATTATCTTTAAAAAGCTTAAGGTTATTTGCCAATGTTCTGAAAATTCTTCGGGTACAATTTCTTCTAATTTATCAAAGCTGACTTGATACATTTTTGCCTGATCAAGGAAGCTACCTAATGAATTGGCAAGTTCAACGGCTTGGTCAAAACTTGATACCATATCTGGCATTTGCATTATCATCTTTGCCAAAATTAAGTTACGGCGGAGCTTTGATATTGAATTTTGGATCAAGGCAGATTCTGGATTTAATAATTGTAATTCTTCCGCATCAATATCCCCCAAAGCCAACATTTTGGGCAGTAAAATTGGCTTACCATTGGATATTCTTAAAAAAGCTTCTTGTAAATTCCTGCAAGCACGTCTGGTTGGTAAAAATATAGTATATTTTGATAATGAAAGCTCTGGGCTATCAGTTATCTGGACTTCTTTAATAAGCTCGCTTGCCAAAATATCTACGAATGAATATTGGGCAGGTATGGTAAAGATATTTATCATGCAGCCATTCTTTTTTTGAATAACTCATCGGTTTTCATTAACTCTTCTGGAGTACCAATATGGAACCATTCGCCATCATGGACAATGCCGTATAAACGTTTTTTCTCTTCGGCTTGGTCGAATAGTTTTTTAAATGAGAAAGCCTTATCGGTAATATTATCAAATATTCTTGGGTGAATGATTCTTGGGCCTGTGAATAGATATTTTGCTTTGGTATCTAAGTTATCTTTAAATATTAACTTGCCCGAATTATCGATTTGATAATCCCCATTTTCTTTTTTAACTAATAATTTATCGATAGGATATAATTGCAATAAAATATCCATCTTATCAGTATCCCAGAATTCAGCTAGATTTTGTAGATAATGCTTAGCCCCATCAGTACAGATAACGTCAGAGTTCAAGACATAGAATGGCTTATTATTAAAATTAGCAAGGGCTTTTTTTACTCCGCCGCCAGTTTCCAATATTTCTTCTTCATTAGAAAACTGGATATTTACATCATCTCTATAGCCAAGATGCTCTTCAATTAAGTCGCCAAGGTAATGGGTGTTCACGGTAATATCCTCAACCCCAACATTTTTTAAAGCATCAATTGAACGGTCAATCATGGTTTTATTGGCAACAGATAACAAAGGCTTTGGACAGGTGTCAGTTAATGGTGCCATTCTTGTGCCTAATCCAGCCGCCAATACGAAACCTTGTGTTATCTTTTCCATTACTCTAATCCAATCTCTTTTGCTTTATCTGTCCAGTTACCAAATCCAACTATTTCTACTGTTCTTGTTTGGTCTAAATTTATCGATAGGCTAAGCTCTAGCCGATCTTCTGGAATATATTTACCCAATCTATCTGGCCATTCTATTATAGTTATGCCATATATCAAAGCTTCTTCGAATCCTATTTCAATCACTTCATTTTCGTTTTCTAAACGGTATAAATCAAAATGATAAATCTCACCTATATTAGTATCATAATTTTGTAAAATTGTGAATGTCGGGCTTGGGACTTCGGTTTTTTTATTGGTAATTGAGTTGATTAAATATCTGGTAAAGGCTGTTTTCCCAGAGCCCAAATCTCCGTTTAATAAAACTACATCGCCAATTTCTAAAATCTTAGACAGATTCTTGGCAAGATCTGCGGTATTATTTTCATTTTTAAGAATAATTTTTTGCAATTTAGGTATATCCAGACTATATATATTAGGTAACCAAACTATATAAAAAGAATGATAAGAATACAATGTCAGAAATTGAAAATACAGATGTAATAATAATCGGAGCCGGGCCAGTTGGCCTGTTCTCAGTTTTTGAATGTGGATTATTGGGCATGAAATGCCATGTAGTAGATAGTTTAGAGCATATTGGCGGGCAATGTATCGCTTTATATCCAGAAAAGCCAATCTATGATATTCCAGCATATCCAAAAATTATGGCACAAGATTTAATTGCAAAGCTTACTGAACAAGCAAAACCATATAATCCAAATTATCATTTAAACCAAAAAGTAATGAGTTTTGAGAAGTTTGAAGGTGATATTGTAATCACTACCTCAGAGAATAAAACTATCCGCGCAAAATCAATGATAATTGCCGCAGGGGCAGGGGCTTTTGGTCCAAATAAACCACCTTTGGCGAATATAGAAGATTACGAAGGTAGTGCAGTTTTTTATATGGTGGGCGATAGAAATAAATTTAAAGATAAGAAAATTGTGATTGCCGGTGGTGGTGATAGTGCGGTTGACTGGGCGATTTCTTTGTCAGAAGTGGCGGAGCAAATATATCTAGTCCATAGGCGTGATCGATTTAGAGCAGCTCCAGATTCAATTAATAAATTAAACCAAATTGTTGAAACTGGTAAAATTAAAAAAGTGGTTCCAAGCCAGCTAACTGAATTAAAAGGCGATGGCTGCCATATATCAGAAGTTATTGTATCGGATTTAGATGGCAATAAAACCGCATTGGATGCCAATTACCTATTACCATTTTATGGCCTAGCCAATGATTTGGGCAAAATTAATGATTGGGATTTAAATATTAATAATCACCATATTAATATCGATCCTGCGACTTCGATGACTAATATAGAAGATGTTTATGCAATTGGTGATGTTGCTAGCTATCAAAATAAATTAAAATTAATTCTAACTGGATTTTCAGAAGCCGCAATGGCTGCTCATTCAATCTACCCAAAGGTTTTCGGTAAAGAGCTTCATTTTGAACATTCAACAACAATAGGGCAAAAATAAATGTTTATACAAACAGAACAAACACCAAATCCAAGCACTTTAAAGTTTATCCCGGGCTGCGAAGTTGTCGGTAATGGCAATGTTGAATTTAAAAAGACCGAAGATTATTCCAATTCTCCATTAGCAGAAGTGTTATTTAGAATCGATGGCGTAGAAAAACTATTTTTTGGTCCAGATTTCATCAGTATTACAAAATCAGAAGATAAAACTTGGCTAGAATTAAAAACAATATCTTTGGAAACAATCATGGAACATTTCACCATGGGTGGAGATGTGATGGTTGGTGAAGAAGATAACATCCAAGAAATATCATTAGATAATTATTCCGATACTGATCAAGAAATCGTAAAACAAATCTTAGAAATCATTGAAACCAGAGTAAAGCCTGCGGTTGCAAATGACGGTGGAGATATAGTTTTCGATCATTTCGAAGAAGGTATAGTATATCTGGAGATGAAAGGTGCTTGCGCTGGTTGCCCAAGTTCAACCGTGACCTTAAAATCAGGAATAGAAAACCTACTTAAACATTTCGTTCCAGAAGTAATTGAAGTTAGGCAGGCTTTTTAATTTTTAACTTGATTTTTATCGTATTTATGGTAATATATCTTTATCGCTATTATTAACAGGGGTTGAAAATAATGTCAGGTCGTAAGTCAAACATGAAAAAAGTAGAAATCTATGATTTTTTAAAAGATCATGGTTTTGAAAAGCACCGTGCCCCATCTGGCGGTAGCAGTCATTCGACTTGGATGCATTCTATATCAGATACTGTTATAACTGTTTGTGATAACCCTGCTCAAGGTACTTTGGATAATATGATGAAGAATGCAAAAGATATTCATTTTACTGCTATCATGAGTAAAGAACATGAAAATGCAGATAAATATATTTTACCAGCAGAGAAGGCTGAATATAATAAAGTAGTATCTGAAAAAAGACCTGATTTATTACCAAAAAAGAAATCAGATAGGCAAAGGTTAGCAAAATTGCGTGGTGATCTAAGAGATTTTAGACAAAAAGCTAGGCAATATTACAGAGGCTTATCAGAGGAAAAACCGAAAATGCCAAGAAATGTAAAGCTTTATCAGCGAAGAAGCCCAAATTCTAGCCAATTGTAATTTTAATAATTTATTTTCTTAAAACATTATGATATTTTATTATCTATGAAGAAGATCAATATTTTATTTATTACATCAAATAGATTAGGCGATGCGGTTATCTCAACTTGCTTGCTTAATCATTTACAAAAACAATATCCAGAATCAAGAATTACGGTTGCTTGT
>CALDHH010000016.1 GCA_937941575.1 uncultured Alphaproteobacteria bacterium
GTTATTGATGCTCTAAATTCAGCTTTTGATTCAGATTATGATGGTATAATTGCAGATGCTGTGGATTACTTTATAAGCGCCCAGGGCCAAAATAAACAACCTGACAGAATTCATTCTAACTTTATTAAACCAGAAAATAAACTACCCGATGAAATAAAAAATTCTATATTTACAAGCTGTTCAGAGACAGCTACAAACCCCAACAGTAAACCCCATCATCCCCAAGATCCTTTTCGATAAAAGGAATAACTATATATTTTGTACCTCCAATTAGTATAACTATTATTTACTACTCAAAGAAAAACCCCCAATAAATTGGAGGTTTTTTTAATCTTATTCTATTTTAACTTATAATTATTATTAGGTTAAATTACTGGTTAGGTCCTTTAACCATACAATCTTTTACCATTTCACGTTTTATATGTTTTTTAATATCATCTGCTGTTTGTGCATCACATATTTCATAGTTACCAGCTTCCGTCTTGCTCCAACCATGGCTTGCTAAGAAAGCTGATTCATTGCCTTCTTCTTTTCCATTAAACACAGCTCTTATACTTTTTTCTTTCTGATCATTAACTATATCTTCAGGAGTAGTCTCCGGCAGTAAGCTTACTGCACCCATGAATAATAACCATGGTAAGTATGAGTAATAATTATTTTTCATTTTTTGTTTCCTTTTATTTTATATTAGAATTAAAAGTAACTATGTATAACACCTTAGGTTGTATACGTCAACTAATAAATTCCCGGAAACTCTGATGGATTAAAATTGCCTGCTGGGAATGGTTCAAGCATAAAATCTTCAACCGTTACATCATCAGACACAGTCAACTGGTTGTAACTAATATTAGTAAATTTAAAATTTGGAAATTATGCTTCAGTTGTATTTCTATTCGACAACAGAGCTTTTTGCCTATCAACATAATCATCAGCCAGTATATCAGCATAAGTCTTAATTGATTGCCTTAATGAATCTATGGCATTAATAATAACGAATGTTATAAAATTAATTTTAATAAAAAAAAGCGACCTAAATTAAATAATTTAAGCCGCTTTTAAACATATAATTTAGCAATATTTATTTACTACCGCTACCGGAGCTTTTTCCGCCTGATACGCTTCTTTTTATTTTTCTAGGGGAAGCAGTGGTTTTACCACCCGATTTACCACCGCTATCATTATTACTACGGTTAAATTCTCTAACATTCTGGCTTAGACTATTGGCAGTAGTTAATGATAATATAATTTCATCAATTGAATCATCTATTGTTGTATCAATAGCATCTAATAAATTCTCTTCTAATTTAGACATTATGCTATCCTTTAGAGAAGATTCAATTGCACTTTTTAAAACTGGATTACTAATTCCTGAAGTTGTATTGGATACCGCAATATCAACTCTTTTTTCAATACGTGTAATTAGATTTTCTATATCTTTTTTATTCATACTCTTTTCTCCTTGGTTAATCTAAGAATATGCAATTGATTCGTTTTTGTCAATATACTCATTTAGAGAATATGTATTTATTTTTTTCTATGTATATTCCTGTATAGTCACTATATCGCTAAATGTAATCTCTATATCTTTGTCTATAATTTTTATCGTTGGAGCTTCTAGTGAATATTGCACAGATATATTTTCTAATATTTCTTCCATATTAAAGCCTGTTATAATTATAATATCTTCGACAATCATAGAATGATGCTCTTTATCATCGATTATTATTAATGGCTTCTTTCCTAGAGATATTTTATCAAATAATTCGATTTCTAACTGATAACTGCCATCTGTTTTTAATCTCTTATATATGCAGCCTTCATTATAAATAATTATATCAGTTACATAGTCATTTTTTACAATATCAATTTGGCTTGCTTGTATTACTTTACTAATAATCTTATTCTTAACCTCTGGATTAAGGTCTTTTTCTGCGATATAAAAGCTTGGCGTATAATAAGGAAACAAGTATTTTCTATCTTGATTTATTATATAAGCATTAAGAATTATCTCATTGATATCTAAAGCTTCTTCAGCAAGTATATGCTCAAATATTTCTGTATATTTCTTAATAAAATAAGCCAGAGCCATTTTCAGCATATTATAATCTTGCAAAGATAATATATAATCTTCCCCAATAAACTTATTCACCCCATCTATATATTCTAGTTCTATATCTGTTGCTTGATCATTATCATCAGTAAAGCAATCCTCAATTATTCCATCGCTACAGATAATCGATGATAACTCTTCATTAGAATATTTATTTGATATTTGATTAATTGGAAATATTCTTAAGAATAAAGATAAATCAAAAGCATGAATAAAATTTGAATTCTCTTCTTTACAGCTCTCGCCATCCTTCTTCTTATATATTTTTTTGGATAGAGAGTTAAATAACTGAATTACCTCGTCTAATTCATCCTTATATTTCTGAGATATTTCTTGATAATTGGCAAACCCCATTAATTTTACAAATAACTCTGATATATGATTATCTCTTGTTAAAACTAGCTTTTCCTCTAAATCACCTTTATTTAGTGGTGTTTGGTTGCTATCTGCAATAGAATTCAATATGCATAGTGATCCTAAATACTCATAGCCAAAGCGGTTATGTGGGTACCATTTAGTATATGAATATAATGCTCCCCTACCCTTAACTGTTGCCACTGTATCAAAATCTATCATATGGGCATTAGGGGATATGTTACCAGCCGACCATCCACCATGTAATATGCGGTGAGTAATTTTTTCAGCTTCCAATATACCAAACTTCTCGGTTAGAATATCTAAATCAGCTTGGCTATATTGCCTCTTATTATAAAAATCATGGGAAACTCTGTCTAATTCTCCATTTTCATCAATTCTTATTATTTTAGATTTTTTTACTGGTTTTTCTCGCCAATATGGTTGGCAGGTTTCATTCATATCTAATATTGCCAAAACTGGACTTAAACCATTAGATAAATCATTCTGAAATGAATTTGCAACAACAGTTTCCCAAATAGATCTTTCCATTTCTAACATACCATCGGAATGTTTATGATCATCAGAGATTGCAAGTATCGTCTTCTCTCCTTTTATATTAAAGACAGAACCAGCGTAATAAGCTCTACCTGAGCCTAGATTGCCTGATAAAGATATATTCAATGGATCTGCTTGTTTATCTGCGTATACAGTAGCTATAGACTCACCATTGCTATATTCTTCTTCAATTGTTGAGCTGAATAATTCCTCTATCGCATCTGACATTTCCTGCCAGCCTAGATTTTTCAAGCCTGTTAATCTTTCAAATAGCATTTTATTTATATATATTGGGGTGTGTTTCTTTGCTGATTTATAGAGTTTCATTTCAACGAATATATCGCTACCAAGCCTATCAATAGATCTTGGTTTAGCAAAAAATATTTTTTTTAATTCCTCTAAAGCTTGCATGATAACCAATATCTAGCATTTAATAAGTTTTCACCAATATGCTTGTTACCAAAGTTCTCTATCTCATTAAGGCTATTTTGTATTTCAGATTGGTTTACCTGATACATAGCTTTTAACTTTTCTAAAATATCATAAGCATTACTATTTAAATCTGACATATCATTATCATATAATGCCGAGCTTGGATATTGACTTAAAACTACTCGATCTGGGTTAACCTTCTTAATAAAACCATTTAAATCATTAAGAACAGACATCTTCGAGCTCTCTATTAATGGTTTATCTTTTTTTATTTCTCTCCAGAATTCTTGTATTTCTTGGCTTGGTATATTTGTGTATTCTGTTGCCCAAGCAAAGATATTGCTATCCATATTTTGATAAGACTCACCTATTATCATATCATCCAATATATGATTTCCTAAAACTAAATCAATCGGTTGTTCTATTTCATTAATTGCTTCTTTTAACAATTTATTGATAAACTTAATATTGGCTCTTGGTAGTAAATCTTTATATTTAGGCCTCAAAACATCCAGAACTGAGCTATCAGAATCTATCACATATATATCACCTGTAAAGTTTAGCTTTGATAGGCAGCAAGCAATTTTAATTGATGAACCTGGTGCAATTTCAACTACAGATTTAAAATCTATATCCCCGATCACCTTTGCCCAAATATCCCCAACAAAACTATCCCAGATATCATTATCTGTTATGAATTCTGGTGGCATTTTAGCAATATTATTTATTCCAAACATGTAATACCTTAATAATTATTATATCTACCCATAATCTCAGCAATAATTTAACATTGAAATAGCTATCTGAAAACTTTAAGTTCTTATCATGAACATGATCTTAGATAATATCTATCTATCCCAAGAGCTATTATATTTTAATTGCCTTTATCTTTGGCTTCTTAGCCATAGCGGTTTTTATCGTTAATCTTTGTTTATTGAACAATAGCATTTCTTCTTGCTCTGCCATAACATCTTTTATCAGCTTTAAACAATCATCTGTTGCACCGTAAGGTAAGCCTGCTCCATGTTTGACTAATATCTTTACCACATCTACATGACCACCATAAGATGCCCATCTAACAGCATAATTATCATCAGCTTGTACATGCGCGCCATTCTTAATCAATATTTTTACTATATCTATATGACCATTATCAGCAGCTAGTTTAATAGGACAGTTATCCTTAGCTTGTGCATCCGCACCATTATCAAGTAACCTCTTCACAGCCTTTATATCATTATTCTCAACTGCTATTAATAATTCCGTCATAAAATATCTCTTGGTAAAATTGCTTTGTTATAAAACACTTGCATAATAACAGCACCTACCGATATGTCAATATTTATTGCCCATTAATATTTAAAGATTACATTTGTAGGAAAATGAGCTGGTTTCTCCAAAAATACGCCTTGACTTTATACGTAAAATTAACTATATATGTATAAATCAAATAATACACAGGTAATTAAATGAGTGAGTATTGGAAAAAGGTAAGTGAGCATGCAATCTGTAAATATATTACAGACCAAGAAGTGACTTCTGGATACAGCTCACCTACAATCACATCGATATTTAATTTTCAATCTCGTAGAATCCAAGTATTCACTACTAATATTAAAGGTAATGATGTACCAGTATCGGAGAATAATTTTTCTGATATTGAATCCGATGCTGAAATCCAAGAAGCTTTTAAAGAGTTAACTGAGCAAGGTGGTAGCCCAGAGCCTTATTCTAGAGAAGATAAAGCCAAATATAATAAGTCAAAACTAAATTTGCGTAATTTACGAGGCAGCGCAAAAGCTTCTTAAACTTAATATTTTGAACCTTAGCTTCTACTCTAAACCCCCTCTTTAATTCATATCTATATAATATTTTAAGACTAAGCCTTAAAAAAAGTAGGGTTTTGTTAACTTTTTTATGAAATAATAATTGCTATCTTAACATTGTTTATTATATTGATACTATTGGATTAATATTATAAAATTTCATTTGGTTTAGATATTGAACTAAGGTTTTTTTGATATGACGATTTTTAGTTTTATAGAAGATAGTAATAGAGTTGATAACACTGCAGAGCTATTTACTCTGCTTGAAAACACGTTCTCTGAAATTGGTTTCGACCAAGTCGTATTCAGCTTAATGACTGATCACCCCCATTTAGAATTAAAACAAGGGCATGGAGTTGCTTTTAATTATCCAGAAGACTGGATGAGATATTACTTTGAGAAAAACTACGCCGAAATTGACCCTGTAAGAAGCTATATGTTTGCATCAGAGAACACATTCTCTTGGGATGTATTCCATGAAAAAGAATTATTATCACAAAAACAAGAAAGATTTTTTAAGGAAGCCAATGAAGCCGAGCTATATAATGGTTACGGTATTCCTCTGCGTGGTACTAATGGTGCAATTGCAGGAATTGGTTTGGCAAGTAGTGATAAGAATCTAGATATTGATAAAAACAAAGAATCTTTAATGAATCTAATTTCTCAGCAATTTTACAATTGTTTTATCGATATCGAACGAAAAACAAAAGCACTTCCACCCGTTACATTAACCAAGCGAGAAAAAGAATTATTGAAATGGTCTGCGCGCGGAAAATCAAGAGCGCAAATTTCTGAAATTTTGAATATTTCAGGCAATACAATTGGATTCCATTCCAAGAATGTATTGAAGAAATTAGACACAAATCACATGACTGTGGCCGTAATTAAGGCCATAAATCTAGGAATTATACAAATTTAGCCCCCATAAACTCTTGATATTAAAGGATAAAACAGCAAACCTACCTGGGTAGGTAGGTTACGTAACCTTGAGAAATAGATTATAATAGAATCATAAGGTCATTTTTCAATGGGGAAAACAATTATGATAGTTATATTTAATCACAAGACTAGGCACTTTACAAAAGCCTTCTATTCACATTTCAAACTTAGATACCAATTATTGGTTAATAAGCAATATTGGGATTTAAATCATTTCAAGGGAATGGAATATGATCAATTCGATACACCAGCTGCATCATATATTCTATGGGTTGATGAAAACCAAGAAGCAAGAGCATGTTTAAGAGTAGCTCCAACAGATAGGCCTTACATGATAAAGGATGTCTTTCCGAGCTTAGTTGAGGATCCTAGCAACCTACCAAATAGCCTTTCTGTTTGGGAAGCTAGTAGATTATGTGTTGATTTATCCCTGTCGAAGACCGAGCGAGCTAAAATACTAAAAGAAATAGTATTAGCTTGCTTGGAATTTGGCTTAGAGAACGACATTGAGCACTTCCTTGGCGTAATGCCAAAAAAACTATGGGATCATGTATTCATCAATAACGGGTGGGATATAAACTTCATGGGTAAGCAAGAAATTTTAGAAGATGGCGGAGATGTTATAGCTGGTAAAATGGATGTTTCATTAGCTGTATTAAAAAGCATCAGAGATACAACCAAAATTAAATATCAAGATAAACCAAAATTATTAGAAGAAATTAGGCATATTCCACAAGTAAAGGCGGCATAAATGAAAAACAAAATAGCAAATGAAGCAAACCAAAATAATCCAAAGATTAAACTAGCTAAATCCGATAGAAATGGGGTGCTAATTAAATTATCCTCAATGTTAAAAGTTGTATCTAGTGAAATAAAACCATATGGAATAACTGAGGCAAATCAGGTAATTGATGAAGCTCAAAGTGAAATAATCGGAATATTTAAATCAATAAATGATCCGGATGATTTAGAGCTTGCTAAGGTTTTTATTGACGAGCTTAAAAAATATAATCTTCGATATAAAAGAACCAGTAAAACTAAACTAATTGATTATATCGGTTCTTGTGAATAAATCTAAACCATTAATTAATAAAAGGGTGTCCAATGTTAAAAATAATAAAAAAAGAATATCTTAGTCAAAATGATCCAGAAAACATGCCTAAAATAGAAAGCTTTACTGAAGAGGCAAAAGATATACAGCAACATTTTAAACTATTCCTACCGATCATAAATCATAAATTTGATGGTTTAATAATTCGTCAAAGAATTAAAGATGGTTATATAGAAGCAAATTCAATCTGCTCAAATGATCTTTCATTATTTCTTGAATATAATAATGAGCAACAAACAAAGAAGCTTTTATTAAGTATTTCAGATGCCACATCACTTAAATTAGAAGAGCTAATACATTATAAATCAGGGCAAGAAATGTCCGATGGCATATGGTTGCATCCTTATCTTGCCGTAGATTTGGTAAAAAAAGTTTACCCTAGTATTACTTTAGGTCTAAGCAAATTAGTCTCAAATAGATTTGCAGGTAAAATTGATAATGGCAATCTTCCATATCATTTAAGAAACTGCCTATCAAACACACATAGAGTTCCAAGGGGATATTTTTCTATATTTAATGAAATAAATTTTGCCCTAATTTCTCCTGTAGCTCAAATGGGATATGCTATATCTGATGATATTATTAATGCTATCTCAAAAGATACTATATTTTCAGAATGGTTATTAGAAAAAGGATATAATCAAAGCAATGTGCCATTATATGATCACCTATACGAAGATGGTAAAACTTTGCAAATAAAAGCTTATCCAAAAGAATTATGGACTGAGTTTCAGAAATACTTAATAGAAGATTGGATGCCGAATGAATCAATTCAATATTTTGAAAGCAGAGATCCTAATCTTGCTAAATATATAGAGAAATTATTATTAATGCCAGATTATAAGGATATTGCAGGTTTAGTGGAGGGTTGATCTTAGATAAATATCTTCTTAAAAACTACTATATTCAGTTAAATGTTCATGTTTAACACTAGAATATATATTTAAGACAAATATTAAACGATCACCCCTCTCTAAGCTCTCAATTTTTTACTTATAGTTAAGTAACGCATAAGTAAGGGTCTGGCTAGATTTATCTAACCAAATCCTTATACTAAAATACGTTATGCAGCTTGCTCGAAACCCTCTGTTACAACAGCATTTGCACATCTATGGCATATTTCTGGGTGATTGCTATCTGATCCAACATCATCGGTATATTTCCAACATCTCTCACATTTATCACCATTTGCTTTTTCAATTACAACTGCGATATCTGGGATATCATCTAATTTATAAGCATCTGCTGGTGCATCACCAATTACAAAATCCATTCCAGAAGTTATACAAACATCATGGAATAAATTTTCTTCCAATAAAGTTTTCAAAGCTTCGTCTTTTAAATATATAACTGGCTTTGCTTCTAATGATGAACGGATAATTTTTTCTGCTCGTTGTAATTCAATTGCCCCTGTAACCACACGACGAGTTTCAAATATCTTACCCCATTTTTCGGATAGCTCTTTATCTTCCCATTCGCTTGGCGTTGCTTCAATAACACTTAAATGAATTGATGTTTCCATGTCGGTCATTTCAACATTGTTTTTTGATAACCAAGCTTCTTCTGTTGTAAAAGAAAGAATTGGTGCAAACCAGTGACATAGATAATAGAAAACATGGTTTAATACTGTCTGGGTCGCACGACGATCTTCGCCATCAACTAGGTTACAATATAAATTATCCTTATTAACATCAAAATAGAATGCTGATAGATCTTTGGCACAGAAATTATGAAGTGCAGTTAGCATTTTTTGAAATTCATAATTTTTAACACAATCCTCAATTAATTCATTCATTTCAAATAATCTATTTAAGATATATCTATCGAAATCTGACATTTCTGAAATTGCTACCGCATTTGTCTCTGGATTAAAATCAGATAGACTTCCCAGTAAATAACAAAAAGTATTACGAATACGACGATAAATATCAACATTACCCTTGATAACCGCATCACCAATACGAACATCTTCGGTATAATCAGCACCGATTGCCCAAAGTCTTATAATATCTGCTCCATATTCACTAGCCAAATCCAATGGAGAAATTACATTGCCAATTGATTTTGACATTTTGTAACCTTTCTCATCCAAAGTGAAACCATGAGTTAGGACTGATTTATAAGGAGCATTACCACGTGTTCCACAACCAACCAATAATGATGATTGGAACCAACCTCTATGCTGATCTGATCCTTCTAAATATAAATCTGCTGGTCTTTGAAGCTCTTCTCTATCTTCTAGGACAAAACCTTGGGTAGATCCACTTTCAAACCAAACATCAATAATATCTTGTACTTGCTCATAATCATCTTCTTTATATTTATCGCCCAAGAATTCTGATGCTGGTTTATCTAACCATGCATCTGATCCTTCAACTTCAAAGATATCGATAATACGTTTCATAACATCTTGATCTTCTAAAACTTCGCCAGTTTCTTTGTTAACGAATAGAGCGATTGGAACACCCCATGCTCTTTGACGACTAATACACCAATCGCCTCTGCCTTCTACCATTGTCGAGATTCTTTTTTCTGTTCGCTCTGGAATCCATCTTACATTTTTGATTTCTTCCAATGCTTTTGCACGCAAACCAGTTTTATCCATTGAAATAAACCATTGTGGAGTATTGCGGAAGATTACAGGTGATTTTGAACGCCATGAATGTGGGTAGCTATGTTGGACTTGCCCTTTGGCAACCAATGCCCCCTCTTCAATCATTTTGGCCAAGACCATTTTATTGGCAGGTCCTTTTTTACCTTCATCTGTATAAACTGCAATCCCTGCGAATAATGGTACATCTTCAAAATATGTGCCATCGCCAGCGACTGTTTGTGGGATTTGTACACCATGTTCTAAACCAAGTAAGTAATCATCCTCACCATGTCCAGGTGCAATATGGACGAAACCAGTACCAGCATCGGTCGTCACGAAATCAGCCGGCAATGCTCGAACATCAAAATCATAGCCATGTTTATAAAGTGGGTGGTTACAAACAACCCCTTCTAGATCAGAGCCAAGCCCTTCCCAGAATATAGCTACTTCATTGATTTTAGCATCCGCTTTAAAGCTCTCTAATAAATCCCTACCGATTAATAGCTTATCTCCGACCGTAGCCAGAGTTTCATCTCCGACAGATTTAACTTCCAAACCGATATAATCATAATTTGCACCATATGCAACGGCTCTATTCGCAGGCAAAGTCCAAGGAGTTGTTGTCCAAATAACAATATTTGCTCCAACAAGCTCATCTTTACCAGATTTTATTGGAAATTTAACCCATGCAGTTGTTGAGGTTACATCTTTATATTCAATCTCTGCTTCTGCTAATGCTGTTTTTTCTGGAACTGACCACATAATTGGCTTTGATCCACGGTACAGGCTCTTATTCCCTACAAATTTATGGATTTCAGAGGCAATTAAAGATTCTGCTTTTTTAAGCATGGTTAAATAAGGTTTATCCCAATCCGCAACAATTCCCAATCTTTGGAATTCCTTAGTCTGTACTTTTACCCATTTGCTTGCAAATTTACGACAAGCAGTTCTAAATTCAACCGGATCAACATCATCTTTCTTTTTGCCTTCAGCCAGATAATTTTCTTCAACTTTCCATTCAATCGGTAAACCATGACAATCAAAACCCGTTACCATTGGAGCATCAAAACCACGTAATTGGTAAGAACGGTTAATTACATCTTTTAAAACAAATGTCATCGCGTGCCCAATATGGATATGACCATTGGCAAATGGAGGCCCTGCATGCAAAATAAACTTTTCTTTGCCTGCTGCTTGATCTCTTTGCTTTTGGTAAAGCCCCATCTTGTTCCAGCGTTTTTGTAATAAAGGTTCTTTCACCGATAATCCAGCCCGACGTGGAAATGAAGTTTTTGGAAGATGGATAGTTTTACCGTAATTTAATGTCATTTTTAAATGCCTTATTTAATAATTTATCTGAACATTATTTATAAGCTTTTCACCGCCTAAAAATCAAGTGTTTTATGCCTAGTATCATCATTCAAAAACTACTAAATCACAAACCAATGGCTTTTTTTACATCTGCCAAAGTTTTTACTGATTGTTCTCTAACTCTTTTGGCACCATCTGATAATAAATCATCGATCATTATTCTATCTTCTAATAGCTGATTATATTTCTCGGTTGGCTCGGCAAGCTCCCTATCTACGGCTTCAAATAATCTTTGTTTGGCATCACCATATCCCATTCCACCAGCCTCAAAATCTTGGCGTAATTGATTGATTTCAGCTTCGGTAGCGAAGCTTTGATATAATTCAAATATCGTTGATTGATCTGGATCTTTTTTATCTTCTGGTAGAGCAGAATCTGTAACGATCTTCATTATCATTTTACGGCGTTTTTTTGAGGTTTCAAATAATGGTATTGTATTATTATAGCTTTTGCTCATTTTACGTCCATCAAGCCCTGGAATTATTCCTGCGGTTTTTGATACTTCATGAGTTGGTAGGATAATTGTTTCACCAAAGGTGCTATTAAATGTTGTAGCCATGTCTCTGGCCATTTCAACATGCTGAATTTGATCTTTACCAACGGGTACAATATTGGCACCTGCAATTAATATATCTGCGGCCATTAAGATTGGATATGTGTATAGCCCCATATTAATCCCTTGATCAAGATCATTACCCGTTTTGCCATCTGCCATATTTTTATCAATTGCAGCTTTATATGCATGCGAACGATTCATCATACCTTTTGGAGTCAAACTAGTTAATATTGTTGATAATTCAAATATCTCTGGAATATCCGATTGCTTATATAAAATCACTTTTTTAGGGTCAGCCCCAAGTGCCATATAAGCCGCTGCAATTTGATAAGTTTGATCCGATAATGTTTTTGCATCTTTCACAGAATTCAAAGCATGATAATCCGCAATAAATAAATAAGCCTTATCCGCCGTATCAAGGGTTTTAATCATTGGCTTGATAGCACCAACATAATTACCAAGATGTAATGCACCTGTTGGCTTAACACCTGTTAATATTACTCTATTCGCCATATTCAAATCCTTTTATTAATTGTTCTGCTTATATATAAGATTATTATCGCTCTATTCTCAAGCATAAAATTATTTTCTTTTTCATAAAAAAGCTTGCATTGTAAATTAACCTGTGCTAAACATTACTCAATTGATAATTAATTTTAAGGAGTAAAAAAAATGGGATTCGGTGATTTATTACGTCAGGGTAAAGAAGCTTTAAAGAAACAAATTGATGAAAGTAACGACCCAGATAAAGTTACAGAAAAGAATACTGAGCGAGCTCAAAAAGTTGTAGATAGTGCAAATAAGAAAGTTGAACGCTCACAAAAGCTTGATGGCTTCTTAAGAAAAGCTCGAGAAACAGCGGCTGATTTAGTAGATAAAGCAGCTCCACTTGCAGATAAAATTGACCAAGAAGCTAGCAAACTTGCAAAAAAATCTCCTACTGATTTGGGAGCAGCATTAGAAAAAGCCAAAGGCTTAACTGGTAATGCTGCAGAGAAAGCTAAAGAACTATCTGAACAAGCTTTGGCAAAAGGTAAAGAGGCTTTAGAAGGTTCAAAAGATGTTCCTGCAAAAGCTGGTAAAACTGTTAAAGATGCTGCAGATGGTGCTGGTGGTATTGCAAAGAAAGCTGTTGATGGCGCAGGCAAACTGGCTAAAACTGGTGCTGATGCTGTGACATCTGGTGCGGCAGAGAAAGTAAGAGAAGCCAAAGAAGCGAATGCGAAGAAACCAACAACAGGTAGCAGCCTTTTAGATAGCTTACTTCCAATTGCCCCGACAGAGAATACATTATCAAGAACTGAAAGAGCTGAATTAGCAAAAAAGAAGCAACAGCAGAATCAAAATAAACCTTGAGAATAATTTTAAATTTAAATAAAAAGCCCCTAAAATAAAATTTAGGGGCTTTTTTTTGTTATTCGAAGAACACTTGGGTAATTTTTTCTTTTAAACTATCAATTTTCACCGGTTTTAATAAATAGCCATCTACTCTTAAATCTTTAGCTCTCGTAACTGCTTCTAAATCAGCACTACTGGTTAGAAATATAACTGGAGTTTTTGATTCAGGCTCTGGCAGACGTCTAATATGTTTTAAAAAGTCAAAGCCTGAACCAGGTTTCATACTAATATCGCATAATACCAAATTTGGCTTTTGCAATGCCATCTCATTTATACCTTCCATGCCATCGCTTGCTTGGAATATATTAACCACCCCAATAGATTTTAAATTTTTTACAATCATAGATCGTACAAACTCATTATCTTCTATAACCAATATTTTACAAACGTTAAACAACTAATTATCCAATCATTTTCTTACTTAAATAAAACTAAGTAGTACAAAATAATATATTTTGGATAATCAGTAAATAGCTATTATATTAATCACATTTACAAATTTGTACTTTTCTGTTAATTATCCTTAGATATTTATTCATATATAAAAGAAAAAGAAAGAGAGCTCATCATGCAAGAAAATAATAAAAAGCTACCATCACAGTCAAAACCTTGGTTAAAAGATTATCCAGTAGATATCGATTGGCACCAAAAAATGCAAGTGCAATCAATGGATAAGATGTTTGATGAATCTGTTAAAAAATTTGGTAATAAAACTTTTCTTAATTTTATGGGCAAAAAATATTCATATAAAGAAATCGGCGATATGGTCGATAGCATGGCAAAATCTTTTCAAGATCAAGGAGTGAAGCCTGGGACAAAAATTGGATTATGCTTACCTAATACTCCATTCTATGTTGTATCTTACTATGCTGCACTAAAAGCAGGCGGGACAGTGGTTAATTTTAATCCTTTATACACAGAATCTGAAATCAAGCATCAAATAGAAGATAGTAAGACCGATATAATGGTTACAACTAATTTAGAGATAATGTATCCAAAAGTTGCAAAAATGCTTGATGAAACTTGTTTAAAGAAAATTGTTACTTGTGAGCTACCTGATGTTTTAACTTTTCCAAAAAATTGGTTATTTAAGATCTTCAAAAGAAAAGAAATCGCCAAAGTTAAAAAAGACGACCGCCATATATCATATAAAGACATGTTAAAAGGCAAAGGCAAGATTAAAACATATGCGCGCGATTTATATAAAGACCCTGCGGTATTACAATATACTGGCGGTACAACGGGAGTACCGAAAGCAGCCGTTCTAACCCATCGCAATTTATCCAGCAATGTAAACCAAACAAAAGCTTGGTTTACAACTGCAAAAGAAGGGGAAGAGAAATTCTTGGCAGTATTGCCATTCTTCCATGTATTTGCAATGACCGTTGAGATGAATGTCAGCATGAAATTAGGGGCAGAAATTGTAATGCTACCTAAATTTGATATTGATGAGACATTAAAGACCATCAAAAAAGAAAGACCAACAATATTTGCAGGCGTACCATCATTATTCAAAAAAATTAATGATTACGAAAAAACTAAGAACTATGATTTAACTTGCTTAAAAACTTGTGTAGTTGGTGGAGCTCCGCTACCCAAAGAAGTGAAAGAGAAATTTGATAAAATAGCAGGCTGTAATTTAATTGAAGGCTACGGATTATCAGAAACCTCACCTTTGGTAAGCGCTCAACCATTAGAAGGCAAGCAAAAAGAAAGATCCATTGGTCTACCAGTACCCGGCACAGAAATTCGTATAATGAATCCAGATTTACCGGGTGAAGAAGTTGAGATCAATATGAAAGGTGAAATATGCTTACGTGGTCCACAGATCATGAAAGAATATTTGGGAAGACCTGATGCTACTGCTGAGACTATTGATAAAGACGGGTTCTTGCATACTGGTGATATTGGATATATGGACGAAGATGGGCATACTTTTATCGTTGATCGTATCAAAGACATGGTAATTATCAATGGCTATAACGTCTACCCTACCCAAGTAGAAAACGTAATCTATGAGCATCCAGCAATTGATGAATGTATCGTAGCTGGTATCCCAAGCGATAAGACTGGTGAAGTATTAAAAGCCTATATCGTTATCAAACAAGGTCAAGAATTAAGCCAAGCTGATTTAACTGCCTTCTTAAAAGACAAATTAAATTCAAATAAATTACCAAGATTAATTGAGTTCAGAGATGAGCTACCAAAAACAATGATCGGCAAATTATCTAGGAAAGATCTGGTTGAGGAAGAGAAAGCGAAGTTAATTACTAAAAAGCCAAAACCTAATGCTCCGAAGATGTAATATATGGCTGGATTTATAGATTATCAGAGATTTGTAATGACCTCTGGTAATCTTTGTTTAGGTTAAGTTTTTGCTTACTCAATATCCTGCTTATGATTATCATTAATAAAATTATCAGCCATAATATATGCTTCTTTTATTTGGGCTTTAGATAGCTTGAAATTTAAGTCGCTAGGTTTTATTACGTCGCCTTTTTGCTTTTTGGCAATTAATAACCAGACGAAGGAGCTGAATTTATCTTGTTTTTGTAATTCTCCATCTGCATATAGTTTTGATAGTTTTTTTGATGCCTTGATATTACCAAGTTTTGCAGAGTTCACAAAAGATATCACAGATTCTTTTTGGTCAAATTCTGCATATAAATTGCCCAATGCATAATGGCTTTCTTTTAGCATATAACTATGTTTGACTGATCGTTTATACCATTCAGCCGCTTCAAATATATTATTATATTCGTATCTTTTATCTGCATGAACTAAGCCAAGATGGTATGATGCATCCAAAAAACCATTATAATATGCCATTTTTAGCATCTTAACTGCTTCAAAATAGTTACCTATGCCATATCTATCCAGATAATACATTTTACCCAATTCTAAACTTGCAATACGCTTGCCTTGATCAGATGATTTTTGGTAATATTCAACCGCTTTTTGGTAGTTTTTTTCTGTGCCTAACCCTTTTCTATATAAATTAGCCAAGGCCAATTGGGAATCTCGATTATCAAAACCTGATGATATTGTGAAATATTTAACTGCTTTTTCAAAATCTTGTTGAGCGCCCTCTTCCTGATAAATCAAGCCAACAAAGTGATTGGCCTTATTATACCCTGATCCTGCGGCAAGTAAAAACCATTTCAAAGCCTGCATATTATCTTTTTCACCATATCTTGATGCGTAATATATTAAGCCTAAATTATATTGTGAACGACGATTACCAAGCCAGCCTGCTTTTTTATACCATTCAATAGCTTTTTCAGTATCGGCTCCCTTATCTCCAATTTTACCAAATTCATAATATTCACCAATTTTATCATGGGCTCTGACATATTCGGTATAAATTCCACGGTTAAAATGAAATGATATCAGAATCCCAATCCCCATAAATATTGGAGTTTGGATAAATATAAAATAGAATATCAGCCAACTTCTTTTTTTCCATTTTTTAGTCATCAATTATTGCACCAGTTTTGGATAGCATAACTGCAATTGGCCTAGTTTTTGGAAATTGCGCCAGTGAGATATTAATAATCACCATAATTGGAATAGACAAGAACATACCCGGTATGCCCCAGATTGTTCCCCAAGTTGCCAATGATAATAAAATCACTAATGGACTTAGATTTAAGCTACTCCCCATCATTTTTGGATCTAAGCCATTACCAATTGATATTTGAATTGCACTTAACCCCGCAGATACGACAATGAATTCATATGGAGTATCAAATTGGATTAAGGTTAGCAAAGCAGGGAAAATAATCCCCATTAATGATCCAATGGTTGGGATAAAATTAAGGAAGAATATAATCAAACCCCAAAATTCAGCAAAATCAACTCCGACCCATTTCATAACTAAGTAACTTAAACCACCAGTTAAGGCACTCATCAATGTTTTAACCCAGATATATAACTGAATTTTACCATCAATGGCTTTTAAAATTCTTCTAATATTTTTTTCTTTATTATCATCAGATATCATATATGAGATTTTCTGATCAAATGTTCTTTGTTCATATAATAAGAAACAAACATAAACTAAAACAATAAATGTTTTACCTGCTAGTCCAGTAAAGGTCTTTGCCAAGCTTGATGCCATATCGGTTAGATTGATATATTTTAATAATTCAGAAATTGTGAATTGATCTTCTATCTTTAATGCCAAAGTGGTTTTAAGGACTAAAGCTTCCAAATTCTTTTGATATCTTGGTGCTTCTTGAACTACATCAGCAATATTGGCGGTAATCAATTCAACCACTCCCCACATACCAAAAACTAATGTAGATATCGCCAATATATAGCAGAAGAATTTAGGAATAACTTTTAAGAATGAGTAATAACCTTTGGCAAGAGCATTAATTAAATACCACAAGCCAATTGCAACAACAAAAGGAACCAGCAAGGATTTAGCCACAATTAAGATATAAACTGCCAAGGCTAATACAATGAAACCAATCGAAAAACTGTTTACATTAACATGTGATTTTATTTCATCTTGTTTCATTAGATTCTCTCCATACCGATCAGAGATTGATTATTGACTCTTTTTTATAATAAGTTAATCTTTTTTTATAAATAAATAATTAAATCGAAAGAAATATTTTGCCATGGAAAATACTGCTTTGAAAATAGATAGATTAAAACACACTCCCCTATATGATTTACATGTAAAACATGGCGGAAAAATGGTTGAATTTGCCGGCTATTCAATGCCTGTGCAATATGATGGATATGGCGTTAAAACCGAGCATATGCACACAAGAGAAAAATCAGGTATATTTGATGTATCTCATATGGGGCAAGCATATATAACTTGTACAGAATCTGACCCTGCAGAATTATTAGAAAAAATTATCCCAAGCAATCTTATCGGTTTAAAAGATGGTGAAATGCAATATACAGTTATCTTAAATAAAGATGGCGGCATAATTGATGATTTGATGGTTACCAGAGTTAATGCTAATAAGTTATTCTTGGTTGTGAATGCTGGTTGCAAAGAAAATGATTTTAAATATATACAAGAACAACTGCCAGAGATCGTGATTGAAAGATTAGAAGATCGAGCTTTGATTGCAATTCAAGGTCCAAAAGCAGAGTCTAGCTTAGCCAGTTTAAATCTAGCAGTGAAAGACATGTATTTCATGAATATGCAAGAGCTTGAATTAATGGGCAGTAAATGTCTAATTAGCCGTTCTGGATATACTGGTGAAGATGGGTATGAGATTTCAATTCCAGAAGATAAAGCCATAGAGATCACAGAGGCTTTACTAAATTTAGAAGATAATCTTTTAATTGGTTTAGGTGCCAGAGATTCTTTGAGGTTAGAAGCAGGTCTATGCCTATATGGTCATGATATCACAACTGAGAACAGCCCAATCGATGCCAATATCAAATGGATAATTCCCAAGAGAAGACGCGAAGAAGGTGGTTTTTTAGGATTCGAAAGAATTAAATCCGAGCTAGAAAACAATACAGATTATACCCGAATTGGCTTAAAGCCGGATGGTAGAGCGCCTGCACGCGAGGGCACAAAGATTGTTGATGATAACGGTTTAGAAATTGGTGTTCTAACAAGTGGAAGTTTTTCTCCATGCTTAAACAGCCCTATTTCTATGGGTTACATTAAATCTGAATATAAAAAAATTGGCACATCGGTAAATGTACTATTGCGTGGAAAATTACTGCCATGTACAGTATCTAAATTGCCTTTCGTAGAGCAAACTTACAAACGTAAATAATCATTTTAATAAGGATTAAAAATATGAGTGATATTTATTATACAAATGAACATGAGTATATAATTGTCGATGGTAATGTTGGAACAGTTGGAATATCTGACTATGCTCAACAGCAATTAGGCGAAGTCGTATTCGTCGATCTACCAGAAGTTGGAACAGAATTTAATGCATCTGATGAAGTTGGAGTTATCGAATCTGTAAAAGTTGCTAGTGAATTATATTCACCAGTATCTGGTAAAATTGTCGAAGTAAACGAAGCTTTGAACGAAAACCCAGATATCGTAAATGATGATTCGGAAGGTAATGGTTGGATTTTTAAAATTGAACTAACTGCTGATTCTGAATTAGAAGATTTAAAATCTGAAACTGAATACGAAGAATTTTTGGAAGACGCAGAATAAAGATATTGAATTATCTTCTTCTAACCACATATTAAATAGGAATAATGTTATGGTTCTAACCAATGAAAACCGCTTAAACGAGGATCAAATAATGACAACAGAATTAAACTATTCTGATATTTCACAAGAAGATAATTTTATACAGCGCCATATTGGGCCAAAAGAAAAAGAAGTCCAAGAAATGTTAGATTTCTTGGAAATTAAATCTTTGGAAGATTTGATCGATAATATCGTACCAAAAAACATCAATCAAATGGGTAGTTTGGATTTAGCCGATGCTAAATCTGAAATCTCTGCTCTTAAACGTATCAAAGCAATTTCAAAGAAAAATAAAGTAAATCGCTCATTAATCGGTATGGGTTATTTTGATACAATCATGCCACCAGTAATTCAAAGGAATGTTTTTGAAAATCCGGGTTGGTATACAGCCTATACACCATATCAACCAGAGATTAGCCAAGGAAGATTAGAAGCGATTTTAAACTTCCAACAAATGGTAATTGACATGACTGGAATGGAAATTGCTAATGCATCAATGTTGGATGAAGCAACTGCGGCGGCAGAAGCAATGACTTTGGCAAAAAGATCGAATAAGAAATCAAAAAGCAACCGCATTTTGGTATCAAGTAAATGCCATCCACAAACTATATCAATTCTAAATACTCGAGCCAAACCATTGGATTTAGAAGTTGTCTTAACTGATGATTTTAATCAAGAAGACGCATTCGCAATCTTGGTACAATATCCAGATACTAATGGTGAGATTACTGATTATAGAGAAACCGTAAAAACTGCTAAAGACAACAATCAATTAGTTATATTTGCAACGGATCTATTGGCTTTAACTTTATTAACTCCACCAGGTGAAATGGGGGCTGATATTGTAATTGGATCGGCTCAACGTTTTGGTGTTCCGCTTGGATTTGGTGGCCCACATGCTGCGTTTTTTGCCACAAAAGATGCTTTTAAAAGATCCATGCCAGGTAGAATAGTCGGCGTTTCCGAAGATAGCACAGGCAGACCAGCATTAAGATTGGCATTACAAACCAGAGAGCAACATATTAGACGTGATAAAGCGACTAGTAACATCTGTACTGCCCAAGTATTATTAGCAAATATTGCAGGTTTCTATGCCGTCTATCATGGTGCAAATGGATTAAAAACCATCGCCACACGTATAAATGCATTAACTAATCTATTGCGTGTTGA
>CALDHH010000017.1 GCA_937941575.1 uncultured Alphaproteobacteria bacterium
TCGGTCTTCCATTTCTTCAAGGTCTTTTTTAGATCGCTTTTTTGCTTTTCATTAAGTTTTTTTCTAGCCATTATTAAACTCCAAAGCTCGTGATAGTTTTTCGGTGTTTTTTATTATTAGTGATTTCTAAATCCTTAACCTCTGTAATTGTTAAGTCTTTATTTTGGATATTTATCAAATAATTTTTATCTTTTTTATTCATAGATGCTGTGGTTAAAACTAAGTTTAAATCGTCAGTTATCTTTGCTATAGATTGTTTGGTCAATTCCCTAGATTCTTTAGAATTTAATTTAGCAGATTTATCAAAGCTCTGAATAATAGATCTTTCCATTCTCTGAACGGCTATTCTTGCTTGAAATGATAATTCTAATTTTTGCCCAGAGCTATTTGTTAATCTATCCCTAGAAATAGATGAAATTCCAAGTTTGGTAAGGGAAAGTGGTAATGTTGATATTAATAAAAACAAACTACCGCCAGTAACTAATAAATCAGAGGTAACAATACATGCTGCTAATCCAGAGCTCGCTTTTGCCACATTCAAATGAACTGGATCATAAGATTCTTTTGGTGCCCATTGATTAATAATTCGCTTAATATTTTCTTTTTGTTGTTCTTTTAATTTTTTATCTTGTCCCGGCATTGTTTAAACTCCAAACCCATCTTTTAATCTATTTTTATCTTGATAATTATAAATATCTTCAAATGTTTTTATTTCACCGCCCAATCTAAATTTAAATTCAGTATCTAGATTGTCAGATTTGAAATTCATTGCTGGTCTTAAAATATTTAAATCAGACTGAATTGATTTGAACTCCTCTAATATTATTTCTCTTCTTTTACTGTCTTTTGTATTGGATAAACTATTAAATAAAGTAGAAGCTCTAGCCTCCATATATTTAGTTGCCCAAGCAATTTTTAAAGGGGATTTAATTTTTTGGTTAGCTTTATTAAGAAAAGGGTAGTTATTAATATCTCTGGCTCCTAAGGCAGATAGTGCATAGAAAGGAACAGAGATAGCAAATAATCCTGCTCCTCCAAGAAGTATTAAATCAGCCGCAGCAATACTTGTTCCAATCGCTCCTGTACCAATAGAAAACTTCTTGGAAAAGTTTGTATTAAGTTTACTAGGCAGCCATTTATTAATAACTTTATTTATATCTTTTTTTTGCTGTGGCTTAAGCTTCTTACGCTTCATGCTCAACTCCTAAATTTACAATATACTCTTTGCATAAGTATAGGATAAATGCTATAATGTCAAGATATAAAAATGGAGATCAGGTATGAGAAAAGAAGTTAGTAATAAAGAAGATTGGGAAAACGGATTTTCTAACCCTAATGAACCATCAATAGATGGTTTTAGATATTTAGTTCACGCAGTTGCAGGTAAAGCATCAAAAATTTCTCAAATGATTTACGCTTTATCAAAAGACAATGCGAAAATTGATAATAGCCAACATATAGATTTACTTATAAACCCAGAAAAGATATCAGACAAGAAAATAATATCAGCCAGTGTTATTGAAAATGATAAATCTGCAACATTTGCTGAGGTAGGTTTTATATTGAGATGTCCGCATAAAAATGTTTTGAAAATGTCGTGCCAAGATAATGGTACTAACTTTACTAATATTGATATGGCTCTTTCAAAACTATCTCAAGAAAAAGTTATTATGAATCTTGATAGTTTAATGGAAGGGACAAATGGTCAATCTGGTATAAGCTATAATGAAGTGGTTTTAGCTGGTGAAACAGATGCAGGGAAAGTAGAGATAGTTGGTATATTTATTAAGAATAATAAAAAAGGATTTCCGGTAGATAAAGAAACGGCTGGAGCAATTAGATCTTTATCATATAGATTAAATGTACCAGTGGTTGAAATGGAAACAAGTGCTCCTCAAGTAAGTTATGATGAAAAGACTGATGTTGAGTATTATGAAAGCCATATAACTGATTATGGAATGTATGCTTATAATGATAGTGGTAATAGATTTATAATGTCCGTAGGTGAAATGGAGTTGTTTGTTTATTACCATGATGAAACTGGTAATACCAAGAAAAGGCCAATGACTAAATCAGAAGCTAAAACTATGCTAGATAAAATTGAAGAAGATATAGCATCAGAAGATCTTAAATCATTAACTGAAAATCGTGCGAAGATAGATGAAAAGATAGAATCCTTGCCTGAAGTAACAGAAACTAAGGTTAATAGTAGCTTTTTGCCCCAAGATATAATTTCTGGCTTTTTAGATAGGAAATTAGAAATCAAGAGTAAACCAGACTTTTCAAAATTATTTGATAAAAAATTTACAAATAAATAACATTCTATAACAACGCCTTAACTTGGTGGTATTATAATACCTTAATAATAACTATATAGATTTATTAGCTTTTTTATTAAAAACTTACTTGACTCTAAAGTTAAACCATGCGAAAACCTAATCCATGTTTTGAAAGTCATTGTTATATGGCTTTTTTGTTTAAATGTTTAAGGAAAGTTTTGAAAATGCAAACAGTTTCAATCAAACCTTCTGAAGTCGAAAAGAAATGGCTTTTAGTAGACGCAGAAGACCTTATCCTTGGTCGTATGGCAAGTTTAATTGCAATACGCCTTCGTGGTAAGCACAAACCAAGTTTTACTCCACATGTTGATTGTGGTGATAATGTTATCGTAATCAATGCGGAAAAAATCAAATTAACTGGTAAAAAACGCGATGATGATATCTTTTACTGGCACACTGGTTACCCAGGTGGGATCAAACAAAGATCAAAAGGTCAGATCTTAGATGGCGCTAATCCACAACGTGTTGTTGAAAAAGCAATCGAACGTATGATGCCAAAAGGTCCATTGGGTCGCATGCAGATGAAAAATCTACGTGTATACGCAGGTACTGTACATCCACATGAAGCACAGACACCAGAAGTTCTGGATATTGCTTCAATGAACGATAAGAATAAGAGGTAGTAAATTATGGCTGATGATAAAAAAACACTAGCTGATTTAAAAGAAGTTAAATCTGGTGCAGTAGCTGCTCCAGCTGACGATAAATCAGAAGTAAAAGCAGAAGAAACTGTTGTTGAATTACCTCAACCTGTAATGGACAAACAAGGTCGTTCATATGGTACAGGTCGTCGTAAGGGCGCAGTTGCTCGTGTTTGGGTATTCCCAGGTAACGGTAAAATTACTGTAAATGGTAAAGATCAAAATGATTATTTTGCTCGTGCTACACAAAGACTAATTATTAACCAAGTTTACGATATTACAGATAGAGTTGATCAATTCGACGTTATGTGTACAGTAAGCGGTGGTGGATTATCTGGTCAAGCGGGTGCAATTCGTCACGGTTTATCTCGTGCTTTAACTTATTTTGAACCAGAATTACGCGCACCATTAAAAGCTGCTGGCTTCATGACTCGTGATAGTCGTGTTGTTGAACGTAAAAAATACGGTCGCAGAAAAGCTCGTCGTGGTATGCAGTGGGCTAAACGTTAGAATTATTCTAACATTTGCCAAACTATTGCAAATAAATTTAAAAGATGCTTATTTAATTATAAGCATCTTTTTTATTGTCTTTAATTTCATAAATCATCTAAGGAAATCATAATGAGCAAACCAGTGTTTTTAGACTTCAAAGGCAAATCTCCCAAAATTGATAAAACTGCTTTTATTGGCGATAACGTAGTAATTGCTGGTGATGTTGAAATTGGAGAGGATAGCTCGGTCTGGTTTAATTCGGTTATCCGTGGTGATGTAAATGATGTCAAAATCGGCAAACGAGTTAATATCCAAGATGGCACCATAATTCATGTTTCAACAAAATTACAAGGAACCTATATTGGTGATGATGTAACAATTGGACATATGGTTTTATTACATGCTTGTACAATTGAGAATTTGGCATTCATTGGCATGCAAGCATGTTTAATGGATGAGGTATATGTTGAAACTGGTGCAATGATCGCAGCAGGATCATTAGTAACTCCAAGAAAACGCATCCCATCAGGTCAGTTATGGGGCGGTAGACCTGCAAGATATATGCGTGATTTAACTGTGGAAGAAAAAGAATATTTAAAACATTCAGCCGATCATTATGTTAGCTTATCTAAGGAGTATTTATGAGCTATTATGATTTAAATGCCGATGAGTTTTATAAAAAATCTATAGACGCTAATTTATCAGATTTATATTCTGAATTTTTACCCTTAATTGATAAAGGTGGCAGGATATTAGATGCGGGTTGTGGATCTGGTCGGGATAGCAAATATTTTTTGGATAATGGTTATAAAGTGGATGCTTTTGATGCATCACAAACATTGGTAGAAATGGCAAGCAATCTAACTGGCATTAAGGTTAAATGCCATAAATTTATAGAATTAGATAGCGTAGAAAAATATGATGCAATTTGGGCTTGTGCAAGTTTGCTCTGCTTAAACCATAACGAATTGGCAGATAATATCAATCATCTAAGCAGTTTTTTAAAACTCGGCGGTATATTCTGCATGTCTTTTAAACATGGTGATAATGAAATAGATGCCAATGAACGCCATTATAATAATATGAATGAAGATAAGCTAAATATTTTACTACCCGATTTAAAATTATCCCACCAGAAAACATGGATAAGTAAAGATGCGTTAGGTAGAGTAGAGATGGAATGGTTTAATATCATTCTTGCTTAAGATTTTATAAATGCTATCATAATTTATAATCAATTTATGGGATAGATAAAATGGCAGATTTAAATATTGCAATTGCAGGACTTGGGACAGTTGGAGCAAGTGTTTTCAAGATTATTGAAGAGCAATCAGATCTTATTAGGCAGAGAACAAATTCAAATATAAAAGTAACTGCTGTATCTTCTAGGTCAAAAGGCAAAGATCGTGGAATTAATCTTGATGCTGTAAATTGGTTAGATAATCCAATGGATATTGTTAATTTATCGGATGTTAATTTGGTGATCGAGCTTATTGGCGGTGAAGATGGGGTTGCTTATGATTTGGTAAAAGGATCACTTTTATCTGGTAAACATGTGGTAACTGCGAATAAAGCATTGCTGGCAAAACATGGTAAAGAGCTATTTAAAATTGCAGAAGATAATAATGTAAGCCTATATTTTGAAGCCGCAGTAGCAGGTGGTATTCCAATTATAAAAGGAATTAGAGAAGGCCTTTCTGCCAATAAAATCAAGGCAGTATATGGTATTCTTAATGGAACTTGTAACTATATTTTAACTGAAATGGCAAACACAAAACGCGATTTTGCGGAAGTATTAAAAGAAGCTCAAGATTTAGGATATGCAGAAGCCGACCCATCATTTGATATTGATGGAATTGATGCAGGGCATAAATTATCTTTATTAACTTCACTTGCATTTGGTTGTGATGTTGATTTTGATGCCATCGCAATTAAGGGGATTAGAGATATTAGCTTAATTGATATCGAACAAGCATTAGAACTTGGCTATAAAGTAAAGCTTTTGGGAATAACCAAACAAGAGAATGGCAAAGTAATGCAAACGATTGAGCCTTGTTTAGTTAAAAAACAAGAAGTTCTAGCTTCAGTTGATGGCAGCTTAAACGCAGTATTCGTTGATGGTGATTTTGTTGGGCAAAGTTTATTTGTGGGGCATGGGGCAGGTGGCTACCCAACTGCATCATCAGTTGTGGCGGATGTGATTGATATTGCACGTAACATCATAATAAACCCAATGAGCTTAACAATAAGAGATATGCAGCCACAACAAAAAGCCGATATTAATGATAGAATAGGGTGTTATTACATCAGATTAATGGTTAATGATAAAGCAGGGGTTATGGCGGATGTAACGTCAATCTTACGTGATAATAATATCTCAATGGAAACAATGTTGCAGCACGGCAGATCAGAAAAACAATCTGTACCAATTATAATAACAACCCACGAAACCACAGATGGCGCAATTAACAAAGCAGTTCAGAAATTATCAAAATTAGACACAGTAACGGAAGATCCTTACATTATGCGGATTGAAGAATTATAATTGGATAAATATCAATATTTGTGTTATTTTCTATCCATTAATTAATTAATAATTTTAGGGAGATTAACAAATGGTTCATAATGCTTTGAGACAAGGTGGTGATAATATGGATGATGTTGATGTAAGTTTTTCAATGGATCGTAATTTGGCTTTGGAAGTTGTAAGGGTAACGGAAGCGGCTGCATTATCGGCATCTTTATTAATGGGACGTGGTGATGAGAAAGCTGCTGACCAAGCGGCAGTTGATTCAATGCGTCAAGCCTTAAACAGTTTATATATTGATGGCAGAGTAGTTATCGGTGAAGGTGAACGTGACGAAGCCCCAATGTTATATATCGGTGAAGAAGTCGGCATGGCAAAGGGTAAGGGACCAAAAGTTGATATCGCCCTTGACCCATTAGAAGGCACAACAATTACTGCCAAAGGTGGACAAAATGCATTAGCAGTCGTTGCAATGGCAGAAGAAGGTGGGTTTTTAAATGCACCAGATGTTTATATGCAGAAAATAGCAGTCGGAACTGGTCTACCACAAGATGTGGTTGATCTTGATGCATCTGTACAAGAAAATATGAATAACCTAGCCCTTGCCAAAAAAGTAGGGGTCTCCGATCTTGTTGCTTGTGTACTTGATAGACCAAGACATGAAGAATTAATTGCCAAAATCCGTGAAACTGGCGCCAGAATAATGTTAATTGATGATGGCGATGTAAGTGGTGTTATTGCAACTTCTGAGCTAAATACTGGAGTTGATATTTATATGGGTTCTGGCGGAGCTCCTGAAGGAGTTCTAGCCGCTGCTGCTCTTCGTTGTATCGGTGGTTTTATGCAAGGCAGATTATTATTCAGAAATGATGACGAACGAGCAAGAGCAAAAAAATGGGGCATAACTGACCTTGATCGGAAATACGGATTATATGATATGGCATCTGGTGATGTTATGTTTGCAGCAACTGGGGTTACTGATGGTGCGATGTTAAAAGGTGTCCGTCGTTTTTCCGGAGGTGCAAATACTCATTCTGTTGTTATGCGTTCTAAAACTGGAACGGTTCGCCATATCAAAGCAGATCATAATTTTGACCGTAAAGATTGGCTATAATACATATGCAACAACAATTAAAGACTAATCCGCAATTATTATCTGATGCAATTCCAGAACTTGAATTTCCAATTTCTATATTGGGCAAGAGATGGTCTTTTTCTCAATATGATGAAAGACTGGCCAATGGTATTGCACAAAGATTTGAATTACCAGAAATCGTAGCAAGATTACTTGCAATACGTGGGGTTGGTTTTGATGAAGTTGAGGGGTTTTTAGAGCCAAGCTTAAAAAATCACCTGCCAAATCCAAGTGTCTTAAAAGATATGGATAAAGCAGCGGATAGAATTGCCAAAGCTATTATAAATCAAGAAAAAGTCGCTATCTTTGGCGATTATGATGTTGATGGTGCAACTTCATCTGCTTTGTTAAAGAGATTTTTTAAAATGGTTGGTCTGGATGTTATTATCTATATCCCAGATCGGATCAAAGAGGGCTATGGACCAAATTCGAATGCTTTATTAGGTTTGAAGAAATCTGGCATTGATTTAGTAATTACTGTTGATTGTGGAATAACTTCTTTTGAACCATTGCAAGATGCCCATGATGCTGGATTAGAAGTAATTGTATTTGATCATCATGAAGCAGAACCAAGGTTACCAATGGCTCATGCAGTCGTAAACCCAAACCGTATCGATGAAGATCGAAGCCTTGGGCATATGGCAGCAGTTGGAGTTTGTTTTATGGCGGCAATTGCAATTAACCGTTCTTTGCGATTATTAGGACATTATAAAGATGGTATGAAAGAGCCAAGATTAACCAGCTTGCTTGATATCGTCGCATTAGGGACGGTTTGTGATGTAGTGCCTTTAAAAACTATCAATCGCTTATTTGTATCTCAAGGTCTAAAGCTAATGGCTCTAAGGCGGAATATTGGATTAAAAGCACTTGCTGATATATCTGGTGTAAATGAAGCGCCAACTGCTTTTCATGCTGGATTTATGCTGGGCCCAAGAGTTAATGCAGGTGGTCGAGTAGGGAAGGCATCAATTGGGTCAGAACTTTTATCGACAGATGATCCTGATTTAGCAATCGAATTAGCAGCTCAATTAAACACATATAATTCAGAGCGCAGAGAAATTGAACAAGTGGTCCAAGAAGAAGCTATGTTGCAAATGGAAAGCAAAGAAGTCGGTTTATCTATCGTGGTTGCTGGTGATAATTGGCATCCTGGGGTAATTGGAATCGTTGCATCAAGGATAAAAGAAAAATATAACCGACCAACTTGTATAATTGCATTTGATGAGCAAGGAATTGGAAAAGCATCGGCAAGATCAATCAATGGAGTAGATTTGGGCTCTGTTATTATCTCCGCAAAGCAAAAAGGGATATTAATTGCAGGTGGCGGTCATAAAATGGCGGCTGGTTTCTCAATTGAAAAAGAAAGACTGCAAGAATTTGAAGAATATTTAGAAGAAAAAATAGAACAACAATTAGCAGGTAATGAAATTATCTCAGAATTACGTATTGATTCTTTATTAAGTGTGAATGGTTTGAATATGGATTTAGCAAATAAGCTTGAATCTTTAGCACCATTTGGACAGGGTAATGCAGAGCCAAGATTCGTCCTTAATAATGCTAAGATAATCAAACCATCAGTTATTGGTGAAAATCATGTTAGATGTTTCTTACAAGACGTAGCAGGCGGTAAATCAGTAAAAGCGATCGCATTTAGAGCATTAGATAATGAATTGGGTGAAGCATTGTTAAAAGCAGGTAGTAAACCACATTATATTGCTGGTCATATCAAGATTAACCGTTGGAATGGGCAAGAGAATGCTGAGTTCCATATTATGGACGTAAATCCTGCTTGGAATTAAAAAAGCTCCTTAACCTATCTCTAAGTTAAGAAGCTTTAGATTTTATAACTCTTAATTATATAGCATTAACTTTTCTTGTATTAGTCTTACCAGCTGCTTCTTTTTTAGTTACAAGAACTTTGGTTAGTTCAAGACCATTTGCTTGTTCAGCAGGTGCATTATAAAAGCCAGATATTTCATCAGTCTTCCTATAACCTTCACGACGTAGTAATTTTAATGTGTCAGTAGCGCTCTCAGGCTCTTGGATAGTCATCTTATCAAAGCCTTTCTTAACTGCAACTTCTGCGGCGGCTGTTAATAGCATTACATCTAAACCTTTGCCTGTAAATTTGGAATCGATTGCTAGTGAATCAATATTTGCAGCCGATGGGTCTTCTTTCGCAATATCAACCATTACATATCCTGCAACTGTATTACCGAATTTAACCACTAATGTTTTTATATCTTTGTCTTTTAGCTCAGCTTGAATTTCTTTTTTATTTAGACGAAATTCATCATAAATAGGGTTTGAGAAAGCCTCTGCCTCAATACTTGCCAAAGTATTTAAATCTTTTTTCTTTGCTTCACGAATTTTAATTGGTTTCATTACATTCTCCATAAAATATTAATTCTGTATTATCGCTTATATCTGCATTATACACAGACTTATAAGTATGTCAAGAGAGTGTCTATAAAAGCTATATTATAGGTCAAATCAAAAAAAAATCAAAAAAAGTAAAAAAACTTCTTGCAATCAATTCTAAATGTCCGTATATATTTCTCTACAACAAATGTGTCCCCTTCGTCTAGTGGCCTAGGACACCGCCCTTTCACGGCGGCAACACGGGTTCAAATCCCGTAGGGGATACCAAT
>CALDHH010000018.1 GCA_937941575.1 uncultured Alphaproteobacteria bacterium
TTTCATGTTTTTTAACCCTGTCACCAGTTTTATATAATCTTGTATTATTAAAGTTTATAAACTTCTCAGCATTCAATTCTGGTCTATTAAGATAACCACGAGCAAGCTGACAACCGCCGATATAAAGCTCTCCCTCATTTACATCTTTCATCTCTTCAGATAGAATTTGATATCCTACATTATTTAATGGCTTGCCTATAATTGGTCTTTGCCATTTTTTAGGCTCGCAACGATTAAGGCTGGTGCATATTGTGCTTTCGGTTGGGCCATAGACATTAACTAAATTAAATTTTGCTGCCCATTTTCTAATCGTTTTTGGATCGCTTGCTTCACCACCAATTACAATTGTTTTCAAACTTGCTGGCATGTCTTCTGGCTCGAAGACTTTCATCAAAGATGGAGGCATATCGATATATGTTGCTCGATGATCTGTGATAGTTTTTAAAAATAATTTTGGATCTTTTGTAACATTATCATCTTCAATCACAAGACATGCGCCTGATAATAATGCACAACCAATATCAGAAATAGAAGCATCAAAACTAATCGACAAATGAAAGAATGAAATTGTGTCAGATGTCATTTCAAAAGCTTTTATCTGCTGTTCAATACAATTAACTATACCTCGATGTTCCACCATAACACCTTTTGGTGTGCCAGTTGATCCTGATGTATAAATAACATAGGCGAGATTATCCTCTAAAACATTGCAAGCAGATATAGATTTAAAATTCTGCTCATTTGGATATATATTATCTAATATTAATTTGGGCTTCATATCTGCCAATATATATTCAAGCCTATCTTTCGGTAGTGAAGGAGGCAAAGGCGCAAATGCCGCCCCTGCATACCAACAACCCAATAGGGCAATAATGTAATCCGCTGATTTTTCAAATGACAGAGCAATTATATCTTCTGCCCCTATATCTTTCTCTTTTAAATATTCACCCAATCTAGCTGCTCTATCTTCCAATTCTTGGTAGGAATAGATTAGACCACGATCTTTAATTGCAGTATTATTGGGGTATTTTGAGGATATTTCAGTAAATTTTTGCCAGAAAGTTATCATTTATACCCCCTATAATCATCAATTGCATAAGGGTGGCTAGAATTATCAACATTTGGAGCGCCGATACCTTCTTTATCATCAGCAATATGAACAATACGGAAATCAATACTATAACGAGTTTTACCTTCACTATGTGACAGACCTTGATGTAAATGCGCAGCAGAAAATGCAAGGATTTCCCCTGAATCATAATTGAATGCTATTGGATTGGATAGATCGTTTAATGTTTCAACATAGCCAACTTCCGTCCATTTATCATATTCAAAATCTTTTGAATTATTCTCAACGGCTTTATCAAAATAATCTGGGAAAAAAGCCATGCTATTTTTATCAGTGCAATCATATATTGGAATCCAAAAATTAATCTGAGATTGCGGATTAGAATACCAAGTATCCCTATGCGCTGTATATGCAATCTGGGTATCTTTATTTTTATGTTCATTTGGTATATTAGCCCTAAGCCTAAAATAATCTACTACATATTCAGACGGGTTAAGCCCGAGCTCTATTAAAAGCTCTTTAATAATGATCCAATATACTGGGTTATCTTTCAATTCTAATTTTAACGGTGCAAGCTTATCATATGATCTATTATCAGTAGCTATGTTTTGAAGGTATAAAGCCTCACCTTTGAATATTTTATTCAATTGATCTTGTAGTTCAGAAGCTAAAGCCTTGCTAATACTTGTAGAGGGCAGTTTATAAAGATCACCATTATAAATAGAAGATCTAAATTCCTTATTATCATCAGGCATTTTAGGCAATATTCTAAAGTTAAATTTTGATTTTCTAGCAACTACAATACAACGATTATCATCCGATTGTAATGGAATTGAACTCATATCGCCATAAAACTCTACGCTCTCGAAACCAGATTCCATCAACATTTCTTTAATTTCTTTTGCATCATATAACCAAATACCACCACCTGTTTTTGATATTCTTTTACCGTCTGCTTTCTCAAAACTCCATTTTTTTATAATCTTCTTATTATCATCTGATAACCAATTTTCCCACACAAACTTCGTACCATCAATATGCTCTTCATATTCCACCTTACTATCACTAGAATAATCATTACGGCATTGTTCAGCATTGAGAAGATCAAGAATATATACGCCACCTTCCTCTAAATTATCATAAGTTGATTTCAAAACATTAAGATCATTATCTTTACTGGCTCCATAACCAAAACTAGTCCACCAATTAATGATAATATCGAATTTATTTGAAGTTAGATAAGTTTCAGCATCGGCACAAATAAATTCAATCTTCGGATGCTTATCTTTGGCTTTTTCAATATAGCTCTCAACAATATCAAGACCAGTTACATTAAAACCAGCATCAGACATTTGCGCACTAAGCCTGCCAGTACCGCAACCTTGGTCAAGAAGTCTCATATTCTTTTTAAATATTATTTTACTTTTAATGAATTCTATTTCTTCGGTCAGGGCAGAATTATTATCAAGAAAGAAATTTGCAAAATTATCATCATAAAATTCCTCAGCCCAACTCATAATTTATATCTTTCGTGCAAAATAGCTGTTGTTAATATCGTCATTAAAACTGGTTCAAAAGCTTTCTGCTCTTGATCTGATAACTCTTGGCATTTTTCTAACTTATCTTTGATAAGCTTTGCATCAAAAAATGGAATTGTCTTAAAGTTTTGACTATGGACAATATCATTAATCATTTCATGCAATCCAGGATCATTAAAATGAACCAGCGGTGGTGCCATAAAAGGATGTTTCTGTTTTTTATAAACTGCATTACTTATATATGATTTTGCCGAATTACGCAAAATAAATTTCTCAATTCCATTATTTATTTTATAGTTAAGCGGCAATTTAGCTACATATTCAAATAATACATGATCTAAGAAAGGCAAGCGCCCTTCTATAGAATGTGCCATTTCTACACCATCACCAATTGATCTTAGAATGTAATTTGCAAGAGCCAGCTTTGTCCATAAATAAAGAGACTGATCTACCTTATTTCTATCCTGTAATTGCCCTTCTACGTCAATATTACCCATAAGTTCTGCAAAAACATCACGGCCGATATTATCATTTTTAAATTCAGATGAAAGCACCTGATGAAAACGATAACCAAAGCCAGCTTTTGCTTTTAAAAAACTTGGAGTAAATCCCAATCTTTTATTAACAGCATCCAAAGATAGCTCATCACCATAAGGCATCATAACACCAAGTGATGCTGAATTATCACTCATTCTTGCATCATTAGTATTACCCAATAAATCTTGACGAAGATGTGGATAACCTGCCAAACATTCATCCGCTCCCTCACCCGTCAAAGCAACTTTAAATCCAGCTTCATTAATAGCAGTATTTAATAAGAACTTGGCAGCCAAATGACCATTAATTGCCATACCTTCCGCATGATAAACAGCATCAGGCAGTGCATTTACAATGTCTTTTTGTGAGACATTAACAACATTTAATTCTGCACCCAACATATCAGTCGTATCTTGCGCTTGCTCTAGCTCATCATATTCATCATGTTCAAAACTAACCGTAAAGGCGGTTTGACTCTTACCAGCTATATTCGTAGCCATTCCAAGCACCGCACTAGAATCTAATCCTCCACTAAGGTGAAAACAGATGGGAACATCTGATATCATTCGTTCCATTATTGATTTTTCAAGAATATCATGGAAATCAGTTATTACATTTGGATCAATTTCATTACTATCAGGTTGATTTTTAATATAATCCAAATCCCAATATTTCTTAATTAATGTTCGGTTATCATCAGCAATTATAAAATGGCCTGGCTTTAGCTGATTTATATTTTCAAATAAAGTCTGATCTTGTGGTGTATATTGCATTGAGGCCGTGTGGTAATATGCCTCGTGATTCCATTTAGCCTTTATACCCATGCTAAATAAAGCCTTCGCTTCGGATGCAATATAAATACCATCATCCTGAATTGAATAACAAAGAGGTTTAATACCGAAACGGTCGCGAGCAGCAAAAAACTGTTGTTTTTCGGCATCCCATAAACAAAATGAGAATTCACCACGTAAATACTTCAGACAATCTGTACCATATTCTTTATATAGATATAATAGAATTTCACTATCACTATCAGTTTTAAAACGATAACCTTTTTCAACTAGACTATCTCTAATTTCTCTATAGCCATAGAATTCACCATTAACCACAGCATTAATGCTACCATCCATCGAAGATAAAGGCTGAGTTCCGTTTGAAACTCCAATTATGCTTAAACGTGCATGACCAAGGCCAATTTTCTTATCGTCTGAAACCCATGTATTTTGTCCATCTGGTCCACGATGATGCAAGGCTTTAAGCCCTAGATTTAGTCTATTAGATTCAACAGAATGGTTTTTTGAGAGGATACTAACGAAGCCGCACATTATCGCTCTCAACAAGATCATCATTAACGGCAAAGAAGATTTTTAAACCCTCATTAGTTTCAGCATCTTTAAAAACACCTTTAAACTCACCCAAGGCAAAGCTTTCACCAAATAAATCGTCAATTGAGAAATCATCACGAGCTAAAAGAGCTAATGTTTCATCAAAATCAGCATAATTAACGGCCTTAATAGAGAGCTCTTTGCGCACAGCTTGATTAAAATTAATTCCAACTAAATCATGTCTACGGCTTTTTAATATGATTGTACCTTTAGGTTTAGCCGCTGCAAATGCCTGTTCCATAACCTCCGAAGATGCCAAAGTTTCAATTACAAAATCATATGTATTATCTTTTAATCTAGTAGAGGATTCAACATCCTGAATAACAACATCTTCAAAGCCATTAACCTTTAAGATACGAGATATCAAATGACTAAAACGGTTTTCTCCAAAGATTACGCCTTTTTGTTCTGGTTTAATCCCTGCTTTCAAAACAGATAAAGAAGCTGCCAAAGGTTCACTATATGCCCCTTGTTTAAAGCTAACGTTATCTGGTAATTTATAAACAATATTTGCAGGCACAACAATATATTCAGCAAAAGCGCCATCTCGATCAATGCCTAACATTAAACTATCCTGACATAGGTCTTTATTACCATTCTGACATAGCTCACAAATGCCACAAGCCATGATAGGCATAACAGTTACCCGGTCTGTTAAAGATACATTTTTAACATCACTACCTGTTCCAATAACCACACCTGAAAATTCATGACCCAAAACACGCTCACCTTTGGTATCAATCAAACCATTAGCCGCATAAACATCTGTACGACATAAACCAGCATAAGCAATTCTAATCAGTACGTCATCTGCGTTTGAAACTGTTGGAATAGTTTTTTGATCTATATGAGCATATTCTGTTGTGCGTATAATTGCTTGCATGCCGTCCCTCGAAACTAATTCTTAAAATTTGGATTATTGATCTTGAATCAAGGTTATAGTCGTAATGAGTATAAGTCAAGCTATTATTTTAGAAATTTGTTATTTTCTGTATAATTTTTAGTAATCAGCTTTTAAGCAAGAGATTTCTTAAACATAATAATATTATTGAATTTAATCTATAAGTTTTATATTAACCGCTGAGTTCTTTCCATTTTCAGACAAAATCTCAAAAGTTAATTTTTGTCCAACTTCCACTTTTTCAATCTCTGCAGATTGTAATGCAGAAACATGCAAATATACATTATCCTCACTGCCTTCTTGACGAATAAATCCATAACCTCTGTCTTCTTTAAAAGAAATAATACTTCCTGTTAACATGTTTTTTCTCCTGTAATATATAGCCATTAAAGCGTAGTTACTCTTCTTTACTACATATCTTAGTAATCACCTATAGAAATTCTATCATAAATAGACTTCCTGTATTTGAACTCAATGTGATAACCATTAAAAAGACAGCCATTTAGGCTGTCTTTTTAATGGTCCGGTTTTGATGCTCGTCAAAATGCGTCCCATCTTCAAATTCCTAATCTTTGTTCACATTTAAAAGCTGTTTTTTGAAACCCATTTCTTTCATAAAAGGTTAGAGCCTTTTCTCTTAAAATTCCTGTTGTAAGCTCTATAATTTGGCATTTTTCAACTTTAGCCCGTATTTTTGCGTAATCCATTAATGATCCCCCAATTCCTAAACCTCTTTTAGACTCATCCACTACAACAGATGTTATACGGCATAATTTTTCCCCTGAATGAAAATAGTTAAAGTATATGAGAGACATTACAGCAATAACTCCTTCGTCTTGGACAACTACAAATATATCTTCATCACTTGTAAGAGATTTAGAAATCATTACTTTAATTTCTAATAGAGTTAGTTTGTAACCAAGCTGAAGCAACAGAGCTTCAATGCGGGGAACATCTATCTCTTGTGCTTTCCTTATATTAAACTGGTCCATAATATCTATACATCCATTTAATTACCTAGATAATTATTATATAGTTGCATATTTTATTGTCAATGCTACTCCCTTAAGGGCTAGAACCTGGAGATCACTACTTAGAAGAGGAAAGTAGTTACCCCTTAAGACATTACTTTTATTTAAAGCAGTATGTAGTAACAGCTTACTTTAAGATATCATCCGCAAAAGAATTAAGGAGTAAAAAACAGGACTTAATTAACTCAGTTAAATCTCAAATGAGATTATCAAGCTAGATCTTTTTATAAATAAAATAAAAATGAATAAAATTGCAACCTTAGTTCTTTATAAAAAATTATATATTATAGTTTTTTAATTTTTAATCTGACATTACCATTCTTAGGGTTAGGAACATTCTTTTGATCTAATTCAGGA
>CALDHH010000019.1 GCA_937941575.1 uncultured Alphaproteobacteria bacterium
CCAACCAAAACAAAGGACTTAAAATCATGACCGACAATAGAAATATATCTCAACAGACATCTCCAAAAAATGCAAATAGCCTATTCGCAGCAGAATGTTATGGCCTCTCGGCTAAATTTACTTGGGCAATACATAATGGTAATATTGAAGAAGTAAAAACAATCCATTCCGTAACAGAATATCTTAATGCCACTGAAAGCCTATTCCATGAAGATATCTCAGATCCAGTTGTAATTGCTCACGAATCAGGACAATTAGCAATTGCAGATTTCTTAGTAGAGAATAAAGTAACAAAATTATCTAAAAGCCAATTAAAGCAACTTAACGATAAAAGATATGGCAGATAAAATAGTACTAGCTTCAAATAATCACCCTATTTAAAGTTACTGAATAGGGTGATTATTATAAATCATAGAAGCATAAATTATCTCTCCGACAATCGAATTCGCTTGTGTCATATTTTTCTCCTTTTAATTAAAATATTGACAACTTGTCTTGTGCTATGTATAATACCTAAGAATTAAAAAATACTCTATTCAATTTATAAAGAGGAATAAACATGCCTAATAATAAAGAAAATCGTACTCTATCTGTTAAGTTTGCTTTAGCTATAGCTAGAGGTGACCTTAATGAAGTAAAAAATATATATACTGTGGCAGATTCCCTTGATTCAATTGAAAGCTTATTCCATACTGATGTCCCAGATCCAATTACAATAGCTTATGAATCAAAACAGGTTGATGTTGCCCTTTATTTGCTAGAAAAAGGTATAACTAAATTTTCTCCACAGCAATATAGTGAACGGACTGTCGAATTTTACGATTCAATGAAGAAGCAAATTAAAGATCATAAAAGATAATAACTTTCTATACCATAACCAACCGCTACCCAGTCAAAAGTTCTTGATATCCCAATATTCGAGCTATCAAAGAACTTGACTGTAAATCCAGTATTGGCTTTACCAGTAATCTCAAAATAATCCCCAGTCGCCATATCTTCTGCAGATATATGGATTGATGGCGTAGCCTTAAATGGATTAGCAAAAGCAATCACCTCACCAGAAATCGATGCTGTAATATTATTCCCAGATTCATTACGATCAGGCATATCAATTGTCACACTTAAATCTGATATAGCTGGGCTTATTCCAAATTCCTTACTAATAAATTTAACCCTAAATTCAAAAGCTCTGGCTTGATACTCACCAATAATAAACTTCTTCCAATCTGACCATATTGGATTAGATACTGGATCAGCACTAGTATAACAAACCTGTAATTCAATCCCATAATCGGATGGATCAAGATCACCATCAAAATCAAGCCTCGTATCAATATTATTCCAATTATCAACGATATCTAATAAATCCAACCCCCGCACTCCGATATTAGCCGATAGATTAGATGTATAAACAGCACCCAAATCAAGATCATTATCAAAATAATAGAACCCTTCTGTTAGTATTCCATCCTCACCAATATCAAAATTAAGAAGATTATCTACATCGACCCAATCATCAACAGCATCAATACTGGAGAGCCTTAACTCACCATCCATCAAAGCTATATTAGTTTTTGCACCAGAGAAATCTGGAGTTTCAATTAATTCAGAGACAATATTTAACCCCTGAACATCTGAAATATTAGATATAATTAAACTAGCATTCGCCGATTCACGTCCACCAAAGTCAACCGCCTTAATTAAATAAGTTCCAGTCTTTGATGGCAAAGTAATCGATGTTGCCGAATTGGAAACATTATCCACCAAATCAATTGATGTTCCCCAAGTGGCTCCAGTCTGCAATGATGAATGCTTAATTTTATAATGTGATAAGTCTAAATTATTAACCCTGTCCCAAGATAGATTAGCGCTATTACCATTGATTGAGATATTAAAATTTTCAACATCATCAGGCAATCCACCCAGCCCATTAACCAGAATATTTGAGATTATAGTAGGCTCTGATAAAATATTAGCCGATGTCATATATTGCAGTTTTACATCATAATTACTGCCCTCTAAAATATCAGTAATATTCACTTGCCCATTATTCCTTAATAATAACTTTGCATCGGCAAAACTATCTTCTCCAGTTTTTCTAATCTGAACTTTTAACTCCAAGACTTCTATATCTGGCGGAGATAGCTTAATAATAATCTGATTACTAACCGCATTATTAGCAGAGATTACCAAAGTCTCCTCACCAGTTTGCACCGATGTTACAATCGGTTTATCTGGTCTTTTTAGCTCCGTTGGAATGGTTATATTACTGTTAAATTCTGGTATTTCACCAATATCAGCTAAATGAATAGCAGGCGATGCATCGACACAAGTAATTTTCGCAGTTAAATCAGAACTTGGCTCAATTGATTTAATAATCATTTCAACCGTCTCTGATCCAGCCTCTCCAATTGATAAAAGATCCCCAATATTAATTGAATTGCTCGAACTCACAATCTCAGAAAAAGTCAAAATATTAGTGTAATTTAGACTATTATCAATCGCATAAACTGGCGCATCTCCATTCTGTAATCTAAATCTAGCCGCATAGCTTTTACTAGACTCCATTTCAATCTTACTATCAATTTCAACTGATATAATTTCAGATTGATCGCCATTATAATTAACTGCTTTTACCCTAGCACTCAATATCCCAACCAATGGCACATCATGGCTGAATAAAATTAAATCACCCCGATTACAGATAATATGCTCAATATCCGCTGAAAAACTATATAATTCAGGACGCAATCTCGCACTTGCTAAATGATATCTTGCATCTTTATATGCTTGATCTGGTGAAGTAACCCCCGGCAATTCGATGCTTTGATAAATGGTTGCATTTTCTTTGGAATAACCATCATCAAAAACCATTAATTCATCTTGCAACCACCCATTATCACGATTGGTAAATAATATCCTTAAACCTTCTGGAATTTCTGCAAATGACTTCTCGGATGTAAATTTAAAACTATTCCTTGGGGTGAAATGCTGAACAGGCACGGATTGCGGGCGATCTTGTACAATAGACCATTTACCATCAACCAAAGAAACACTTGCACGCCCCACAGCCGCAATATCCGATAAAATATCATATACCGATGCCGCATAATCAATCACAGAATTATATTCATAGCCATTATCAAGACAATCCACATACCATTCTTCAAGCTTATCCAGATCAATCCTCTCATCGGATAACGGTTTTAAATTGGCACTTCCTTGCAACACTTCCCTAAATAAAGCCGCTGGATTACTGCTTGCTCTTAAATCCCAAACTCCATCATCAAAATCATTAACTACTGAAGAAGTAATCGCATTAAATCTATCAACAACACCGTTTAACTGATCAGTTGCTTTGATTCTTAAGGCAACAAAGGCAATATTATTGGTATTGACTGGATCTTCATCCCGATAACCACGCAGAGCAGTCCAATAGCTTTCATCAAATACTCTACTATCTTCTGCATCAGCAGTTATCCTTTTAACTCTTACATCATATTTCCCTTTTGGCACAGAAAAGCGAACAGAGCGCCTAAAAGAAGCCGTTTTACTAGAAGAAATATAAATCCCATGAAATTTAAGCTCTCCGGCATTAATATTAATCAAACTTCCAGATTGCGATACAGCAAAATCACTAGAGTTTTTAAAAACATCGCCAAATAAATTACTATATCTTCTATCGATAACTTCTAAAATTGGATTAGACCCAACCCCAATAACATCCGCAATTAAAATCTTACCATTTGGAATAATTGCTCTTTTTGGATTAATTCGACCAGATAGGCCATCAACATCAAAACCGAAACCAGGATCACCAGTTAGAACATTTACAAGACCAGTTGTCCTATCAATAACAATCGAGTTTATTAATTTATTATATCTCTTTGATCCCCAACTAGAAGAGCCAACTCCAGGGGCTGTAAAACCAGATACACTTTGTCCAGCAATCTCGGTGAAATGATCCGATCCAATACTCCAATTATCCGTTCCAGATATTGCATATTGCACATCAAAATCAACTTCATGGATTAATGGTGCTCCGGTTTCATCAAAATTAGCCAGCCCTTTGGGAAATGTAATATCCAAACTAATTTCAGTAATATCATCATCAGTCGTCCTAACCACATAACCATCTTCATTAGTTAATTTTATATTTAGATCATTCTGCAAAACTGTATTTTTAAATAAACTAATCGCAGGATCATCTGGATAACCATTGGTAATTTCAATCTCGACATCATCAAACTCAGCCAGATCAGTTTCTCCAATTTTTAAATCCGTAATATTTACCGGCCCATAACCAAGGCAAAACAACATCCGAATATATTGGTCATCACCAATAGTTTCAGTATAAGGCTTAGCCGCAAATGGCGGAATAAAACGATGACGCCCCAAAACTTTTGGAACTTTACCAAATGGATTTATCTCATTACTCGCCCCTTGTAAAAATAGAGTTGGACTATCTTTGGCAATAAAATTTGATTTTGGCTTACCATGTGGTGCTAATGCATTTAAGGCTAATCCTCCAACAATCTTAACCCCAGTCGATAAAATAGTCCCCCATATTCCAGGCACAGCTCCAGGAATGACAAAGCTAGATACAATTGCTAATATAGAAACAAGTGGGTTTTTAGACCCGTTCCCACCACCCATAGGCACCAATCTAAATACAACATTATCTCCAGATTTCGGATAGACAGCATCCCAATTATCTTTTTCAATATATAAATCATCAATATAAACATGAGCATGTTTTCGTAATAATGGATCAGGCTGCAATTCTTCCAAAATTTGACTTATATTTAAACCTTGTGTCAATTCTAATTGAATATTTTTCTCAGAAAACGGGTGCGGTATAGCTGACACAAAAACTGTGTTTTTTGCAGTTTTATTTTTTATATTTTCAGACATTTGTTAAACCTCTTTATAACGGTAAAAACCGATAATTCTATTTACCCATCTACTTGATTTATATTTTTCAATTGAACTATTTATATAATTTTCAACATGCAACATTGAATTATCCCCAATGATTAGGCCCACATGCATTGGCGCTCCCCGCATCCGAAGCACAATCACATCACCCAGTTTTTCATTACCAAGCTCAATTTCTTGCCATTTTTTGGATTCAACCTCAATTAACTTACTAAGCTCTGGCACCGATTTTGTGCTTTTATAACAATTGGAATAACAAGGTAAGACAATGCTAAATTGCTCCAATAAAACTATCCGCACCAGCCCCCAACAATCCAATCCATTTATCTCTCGTCCATGTTCTTTAAATGGCACACCAATATAATGACCAACCCAAATAGGTACCGACATAAAACCTCCAAAATAAAAACCCCTAATCAATTAGAGGCTTAAAATGCAATTAAATTATTTTTAAAAACTATTGATAAAATTAAAATATCCCAGGAAAATAAGATGGATTAAAAGTGCCAAAAGGATAAGGCTCAGAGACAAAGCTCTCAATCGTTAAATCCCCTTCAACTATGTTGGCATCATATCGAATATTGGTAAAACTAAAATCTGGGAAAGAAGCTTCCACTACATCTGGATCTTCCGCTCTGATAATTTCAATCAATACATTTGGCGGAGTTGATAATTCACGAATTGTTTTAACAATAAGACGATCAATATTATCAATTACCAATTTTGCTCGTTGTGGTCGATCTTCATCTTCACTTGGTAAATTAAGATGAAATGGAAAGGCAATAAATTCGGCTCCTCTACTAGCAATATTTTTTACGTTATTACAAACTCTAATCGGATTAGCCAGACTTATATGATCGATCGTCAATAATACCAAAAATACTTCCGACATTTCCGATGCGAACAAAGCTTTCTTTGCATTTAAACTTATATTTCTACTCATGGTAAAACTTCCAATTTAATCTTTACATTATAATAATTACCATTGATTGATGAATATTCAGGCGGCTTTAGAAATCTACAATTAATTGCGGAATTATCTCTGGGATGACTATATAAAAAGCTTAAACTACCGCCTTTTAAATCAAATAAATAAAACTCATTTAAAGTAGTTATCTGCTCTTTATCCAAAATAAATCCAATCCCAAGATTTCGCACTCCAGCAGTCGATCTTTGACGAATTTTATCAGGTCCCTGATCCATCTCAGTTCTAATAATTGTATCTTCTAAAACTTCAGACATTCCAGATACTAATGGCTTATCTGATAAAGCATTTGGCCAAGTAACCATCTTTAATTCCCCTTCCAATCTATTGAATTATTTTTTTAAGCCGCAGTGAAAACACCCGCACCTGAACGTATAATAGTGGCTAAAAATCTCTCCAAACCATCGTAACTACCCGATCTATTATAATCCTGAATAACAAATTCACCCTGATAACTATCCCCATTTGGAAATATCAACTGAAAATTCTTGGCATTTGATCCGAATGCAGCATTACGGATTAACTCTTCCGATACATCATCCTTAAATAAACCATCCATTTTAATAATCATTGATTGAATACCAGCATCGGCAATCATCACCTGCATTCCATTATCACCCATTGATGTCGCATCGATCGGGTTATTATTAATAACCATACTATTGGCTCTAACCGCACCAATTGTTGTGAATGTTTCTGAACTTTCCCCATCACCAATTTTAACTAAAAAACTACGTCCTTTTTGTGCTACCATTTTACTTCTCCTTTAAATTTTTAACTCTGTTATGATTTGAAATCTTTGATTTGCTTGTCTTAAATTTTCTGCTTGTTTTACCTCGGAAGATATAAATCTACATAAAATAACATGATGATTATCAAGGCTAAGATCGCAATCTTCTAAGCTCTGATAAATCTCTGCCATAATTTGTTTTAATTCTTTTGAACCTTGATAATTGCTGAATATCTTAATATTTATTTCAATATTTAAACCATTATCCAAGATCGTATTATTCGGTCTTGCAATTGAATCTGAAATTGTAATAAATGGATAATCTTCATCCTTCCCAATGTAATCAAGAATCGATGCCGAGCCATTTTTTAACAAATTAGTTAAATCAGAGTTCAAAGATAATTTATCGTAAATCGCCTTCTGTACTTCCCATTGACTGTCTAATATCAATTTTTTCTCCTTTTTAATTTTAAAATTACCTAATCTCGTGTAAAATGTTATTACCGATCTTTTAAATAAATATGGATAAAGAATATGCGTCTATTTATAACTAGTTTCCTAACGTTCCTAATCATCTCAACCAGCAGTTTTGCAGGTTTTGCAGAAGGCAAAAAAGCCTATGAGAAAAAGGACTGGATGAATGCAATCAAAGAATTAAGACCACTTGCCGAATACGGTAATGCCGATGCTAATATGTTGATTGCCAATATGTATTCTGATGGTTTGGGCGTATTACAAAATAGCCAAACCGCATTCAACCTATATAAAAGATCCGCAGAGCTAGGTAATGTCGATGCAATGTTATCCGTTGGCACATTATATCTAAATGGCGTTGGAACATATACAAGCTATGCTGATGGCGTTAGCTGGTATAAAAAATGTGCAAATAAACGTCATTACATGTGTACGTTTTTAATGGGCATGATGGAGCTTTATGGCGATAATAACTCCAAAGCAATCTTAAAAGTTGAAAAAGACATTAAAACTGAACAGATAAAAACCGAGCAAATAATAAAAGCCTATAAATGGTTTAGAATCTCGGCTGATAATTCAGCCAATACCAGAATTGCTCATACATCTGGCAAACTTGCCGATTTAATTAAATCAGAAAAACTAACTCCAGAAGAATTAGAAAAAGCGGAAAACTTAGTTACAGAATTTAATGAATTATATCCTCTCAAGCAAAAGTAATTCTAACCATTTACTATCTTCATCAATATTAAGCACAGCTTGAATATCAAATATTCTTGCATCCTTAATTAATCTATTTTCAACCGATATATCATCCCGATATCTAATGCATAATTTATGTGAGATATAAAACTGCTCTTGCCCAAAAATATAACTATTACTAGGATTAGTATTTTTAATATTGGCAAATATGATTGGCTTATTACTAATATCCTGCCAATTATAACTACTTCCACCCGCCTCATCAGCCGTTATAATTTTCTCCTGAATTGTAAATTTCTTTGATAATTTGCCAATCATTACAACCCCACAATTCTATAATCCTGCCATAAAGCAATCGCCTTTGAATAATTACTACTATCCTTATCATTTCCCCGATTCTCATATAAATAAGAAACCGATCTTTTAATACCTTCCCGAAGATCACTTGGAACATCATCTCGATTACTGCCATATCCAGCCTTAAAAGAAATCTTAATCCCATTATATTCTCGACCAGCACTAACTTGATTTTTTAACACTAATTTCCCCGATATCAAATCAACCCCGTAATTGATCGGATTATAAATCAAGGAATTATCATCACTATCATATAATTTAACTTCTATAATTTCTAATAAAGGCTGCCTTGGTAATTGAATATGATCTTTATCAATCTCATCTAAAAATAAACTATATGTTTGTTCGATTAATGCTCTACCTGTAAAATTTTCGCATTGCTTCCGCACCGCCTTTAACATCGCTTCTATTAAATCATCGTCATCATCATAATCCACTCGCAAGAATGCTTTTAACTCTGCCATAGATACTGGCTCAATTAATGGCTCTGCCGTTAATAATAATTTTAATATAGACATTATTAACCTACTTTCTTTGATTTTTTTACATGTTTAATCGCCCAACCCTCGGCGATTGCAAGCTTTCCACATCTATCTGAAACATCATAAATACCTGGAATATAACGAACAACACGTACACCATCATAGGCAAAGGCAAAACTAGTTTTAACTTTTATCTTCATAATAAATAACTCTCTTATAAAAAGATCGGACGCCTATATTTGAAGGAAGAATACCCGTCATATTGGAATAAGAACCGTCAGGTTTATTTCCAAATGACTAAGAAAAATATAGACGCCCGATAATAGTTACAAAAATTTAAGCCGCAAATTTCATCAATTTGATCGCTTCAAAATTCGTAACCGCACCACCAACGCGTTTTGTTGTATAGAATTTAACAAAAGGCTTCGTGGTAAAACTATCGCGCAAGATACGTACACCATGTCTATCCACAATCTGATAACCTGAATTAAAATCACCAAAAGCAATTGATAAACTATCCGCTGCAATTTCTGGCATATCTTCCGCTTCAACAATGTTAAAGCCAAGTAATGTCCCACCTTGTTTCAATTGAAAATCAGGCGTCCATAGATAATTACCATCAGAATCTTTTAACTTTCTAACTTCCGATAAAGTCGATCTTTTCATCATAAACACCGCATTATCACGATAATTTGCTTTAAGTGAGAAAACTAAATTGATTAAATTATCCCCAGGATTAGAAGATGCAAAAGCACCCGCCGCCCCAGAATTAATTTGCTCAACCACATCGTAATTAGAAGTTGATGGGATTCCAGCAGCATAAGTCAAAAACCCCTTTGGCTTACCAGAACCATCACCATGCACAAATGCAGTATTTTCCATGCGAGTAAATTTATCAGCAATTTTCGTAGCCAACCATTCATCAACATTAAACATCGCATCATCAAGTAATTTCTGAGTAGCACGCGGTTCAGCATATTGTTCATGCACTTCAATTGAATATTGTCCAACTTGTGGAGAATTAGTTTCTGTACGTGCCCCGGTTTCAGTAACCCAACCAGCAGCCGCTTCATCAATATCATTAGTACCCTCTAATTTATCCGTACCAATTGTAACTACATTTGCAACTGATCTCATTGGTGAGGTTTCATGCACTAATGATGCAATACGACCAGAAATATCAGGCGTCACCCAATAACCACCATCTGGATCAGAACCCGCAGATAATGATTTAATTTCTTCTAAATCAGAGCCAGAATTATTCTTACGCAAGTAATTTTTTAAGGCCGATTTATAACCCATATAATCATTAACATCTCTAATTTTACCTTGGCGTTCAATCATAAAAGATTGGGCATGTTTTTGTTCACTACCCATATTCACATCGCCAATATGGCTTCTATTCAAAGCTGTTTCCAACATATCAACTCGCGATTTTGCTTTTTCTGCAACCATTTGAGCTCGAGTAATTTCACCATTAAGACGGTTAACTTTTGCATCAGTCAATGGATCAACTGAACCAGTTCTCTCAATCTCTCTTAATCTTTGATCATTCGCTTGTTTAAATGATACAAAGGCTTGCCCAAGATCATCAACTGCATTTTTAATTTCTTCATTCATATTTTAATTCCTTAATTTAAGCTTGGATTAATAAAATCTGATAATCTACTTATAGACATCAGAATATCTAACTCATCATCATCAACCTCTCGCTGTAACAATGTTTTATAGCCCTTGGAAATAATTCCCTTAGACTGTTTTCTACTAAATCCTGCATCCCGCAGAAAATTTTCAAAATTGCGTATATCTGGTAATTCACCAGAACCTAATAATTCTTTGACCCCAACAATTCTTGCACTATCCAAGGCTGGAAAAGTAACCATGGATATTTCAACCAGATCAACTTCTCGTAAATTTCTCTCACCCGTTTGATGATTAAGATCGGATTCAACCGTTTTAAAACCAATCGATAAACCCGATAACCCACCTTCACGCATTAATTTATATGCTTGTTTTGCCCTTGGAATTTCATTAATAAAAAGCTCACCCTTAACGTAGAGGCCTTTTTTATCTTCAAAAATCTCCCGCCAAACCCCAATTGGCTCTTTTGCATCATGTTGCCAAAGCATTGCAGGCATCTGATTTTTAATTCGATATTTATTCAAACTATTTTTAAAAGCACCATTGATAACCTTATCCTTAACTGAATCAACATCATTAAATACTGATGCATAGCCCTCAAAAACCCCATTATTCTGAATTTTTTTTACATCAAATAAAGTATCTATATTCTTTCTCTGCATATTAATCTCCTTAAAAAAATCATAAAAAAAACAGCTATAGAATCTATAACTGTTTTTAAAATCTTAAAAATTTCTGTCCCTAAACGGGTATATTTTTATAAATTTAAAGCTTAGTTGAATAACCGATTGGTTTTTTAACCTGTTCCAAACTCATTTCCTTTAATTTATCTTTTCTATAAATACAATCATTAACCGCGTTAATAAACCCATCTTTTAAATCACCCTTATTGGCAAAATTATCATTACGACAAGAAATAAAATCATGTGATAATTCAACTGGCCAATCAGCCTCTATCAAATCATCCACATCAATATTCTTATCATTTAAAACTCGCTCAATTTCACTTAAAAACTCAGTTATACCGTTTTCATCAATAGTTCTCATAATTTCACCCTGAGTCATCACATCCGATGATTGCAAGAGATTCGGCAATAATCCTACCAATAAAGCGGTTAATAATATTTCCTTGCGTGGTTTCATATCAAATTCCTATTTTTATTACTGTAAGTATGGAAATATAGTAATAAAAATACAATCAAGAGTCAATAG
>CALDHH010000020.1 GCA_937941575.1 uncultured Alphaproteobacteria bacterium
AAGGCTATTAAAACCAAAAAGAGCTATAGCCTTAATACTCCCGATAGCTACACCGTTTTTAAAGTTGAAGAATTAATCAAAGGGAATCCCGATCTACCAATTAAAATATATCATAGAAGAAAAAAAGCTAGCATAGGTGGACAATTTTCATTCAAACTCGACCAAGATGCTTATATATTTGCTAGAAAGTCACAAGATGGTCGTTACTACCAAACCGGACCTTGTAATGCCCCTTATTATTTATCCAGTATTAAAATGAATAGCAATTATCGTGACCGCATGGATAATATTTTTTATATTAATGAATATATTGCGCAGAAAGAAGCGGCGGACAAACTAATAAAGGAATTTAATTCAATTGAGTCCTATACTAAAAAAGGAGATATTTTAGAAGAATATAAAGATTTTGAACAAGCAGAAATATTATATGCTGATTTAATCAGCCTAGTTGTAAATTATTATAAGGTTCAAACCAAACAAAATAAATTAAAAGAGGGAGAACATAGAATGTCTTTGTTTCCAAAGAATGGTGGAGCAGGACATATTACAGATCCAAAATTTTGTTCTAATATTTATGGGATTAATGACAACACTCCTGATTTTTTAAAATTATTTAAAAACAAGAATGGCAAAGAAACATTTATATCTAGTCATCAAAGCTTATTTTCCTACGCCAATATATTAGATAAGTTAGGAAAGCATAAAGAAGCTTTAAGACCCTTATGCCTTTATAATCAAGATCAGAACGAAGATGCAGCAGTGCTTAAAAACAAATTACTTATAATACTAAATAGAAAAAAAGAGCTTAACCATAGGCCTATACATCTACAAAAATCTACAATATCACAAATGGATTTGAGTAATCTAGATATAGAGAGATCTAATTTTTCAAATGGAAAATTTGGCAAAGTTGATCTCACTAATTCTAAGTTAATTGGCTCTGACTATTCAGGATCTAAAATCAGTAGAATAACCACTAATAATACAAATCTATCCGGTTCAATATTCAGTAATGCTTACATTTCAGGAGAAATCAAAAATACTGATCTCTCTTATATAGATGCAGAAAATCTAGAGATAAAAGGTAGTTTAGATATAGTTGATTTAAGTAACTCTAATCTTCAAGGTGCAAAAATTAGAGCTAGCTTAGATAATGTTAATTTAGAAAATTCAAACCTAAAAGGAGCAAGTATCTATAGTTTAGCTGGTGCAAATACTAAGAATGCTAATCTAAACCATATAAATTCATTCTCGCATAAGCACAATGAAGTTGTAAATTTTAAAGATGTAGATTTTTCTAATGCAGATCTAAGTAGAAGCAGCTTATATAGAACCGATTTTACAGGTGGTAGCTTCAAGAATACCAACTTAACTAGTGCCAATCTTTCTGGTTCAATATTAAAAGATATTGATTTCAGTGGAAGCAATCTTCAAAATGCAGATCTACGCACAAGGGGAGAAAATCAAACCAATATTAAGGGAGCTGATTTTTCCAATGCTATTATTAAAGGAGTTAAATGGAATGGAGCAATATATAATTGTGATACAAAATTTCCAGAAGGTTTTAACCCAGCTATAAACTTTATGATTAGTGATGATAAAGAATGTAAGACAGCTATAAATCTGAACTATTCTTGGGAAAATCTTATATCTGCACCTAATGGGCATTACAGAATATTAAATCCAGGTATGATTTCAAACTTTAAAGATATGAATATGGATGGTGCAAATTTTGAAGGCAAGCACATGAATTTAAGGATCGATAGCCGCAATGGTCAAACCGTAAAAACCCATTCATATCCTAGTCAGAAGATATTTGAAAATGTTAGCTTAAAAAATAGTAACTTCAAATACAGCCAATCTAAGCTTAAACTTACCAATGTCGATCTTGAGAATGCTGATTTTAGATATTCAAAAGTTGACATCAGAAACAGTGACCCAAATAACAAAATAAACTTAAAAAATGCAAAGTTTTTCTGCGCGTCTATGAGTAACATCTATGTAGATAATGAAACTATTAATGAGGCTGATTTAACTGGAGCGTTGTTTAATTCTAGATCTGGAACGCTTGAAAGAAAAGGGTATACATTCAACCCTATCAAGAAAAAAATTATATACTCACATATGCAGCAAATCATAGATAAGTTTGGACCGGCTGACTATACAAATATGAATTTTGATGATTGCGACTTAACTGATGTTAATTTTGGCACGACTGATTTATCTGGTAGCACATTTAGAAGAGCTAATTTAAACCGAGCCAGTTTTGAAAATGCTAAATTAGATAACACTAATTTTAATGGTGCCCGCATGACTAGTTCTACAAAAATGTTCCGTAAAAAATCCAAGCTTGATAAAACTAGACCTATTATAAACAAAAAAGAAAAAACGCAAATATCTCTAAAAGATGGGTTAAGTGATAAGAATAGCAATAATAAGACTAAACCACTCAATAGGTTACAATTAGATCCTTTAGACTTAAGAAAAAAGAACTTTATTAATACTAGGTTACCCCAGCAAAACATGAGTCGATTTAACATCAGCTTTTCTGACTTTAGCTCTAGTAATTTATCAGGAGTTAATTTTACGAATGCTAAAGCAATTGGTACCGTTTTTACCAATACAGTTCTATATAACGCCAATTTTACAAATACCAACTTAGAAGCTGCAGATTTTAGAGGTGCAGATATGCAAGGATCTATACTAATTAATGCTAACTTAAAAAATAGTATTTATGATCTACATACAACTTGGCCAACAGGGTTTAATCCAGATAAATATGGGTCAGTATTAATAGGAACTAAAGAAGAGTTTTTTGAACCAATCCGATTGGAAGAAAAGAATAAATTTAAAAATATCAGCTCCAACACCGAAGTAATTTCATTAGGTTTTCGTGAAGTTCGCAGAGGGTGTGATATAGCCTTAAAAAAATGCGAAACTTATATTAAAATATCTAAAAAAGATAAGCCTATATTTTTAGTTTTATCAGCCTATGAATCTTCAATTTGGAATATTGAAATAGATGATGGAGTAAATTTAGAGGGAATTATAGTAAGCGGTCATAATCCCCAAATTATTAAAGGAGTTCCTGGAAGAATAAAGATTGTGAATTTTTCTGATATAGGAAATAATCATAATAGACCACTAGATAGACAGACTATAGAAGAGAATAATAGTAGATTTAACTATAATAACCAAACTCTAAAATTTTATACTCATGACAGAAAAAATAAATCTTCCATGGAAAATATAAACCGAATAGTTAAATCTTCTATGGGTAAGAAAATAGACAAGGTCTTAGGTAGCCATAGATTAGAGAATTACACAATAGATTAAATGATGATATTAGGTTAAGATAGGAAACATAAAATGAAAAAAACTTTACTCATTACTCTAGGTATTTCAGCTTTGATTTCCTTAATATTTCCCCCTGCTATTATTTTGGGGTTGTTTCTTGGGATTATTCCCGGAATAATACTTCTTCTAGCACCAACAACCTTTCTCTACTATGCATCGGCTTTAGGACTTGGATTATTCATAAAAGAGGCCTCTGATGTAAGATTTCCAACTTTAATTGCCTTAACATCACTTTTAGCTATCGGTTGCCTTGCCTCTTTTGCATTGAATGTTCCTATTTATAATAAAATGAAGGAGTATGAAAGTAAAGATTTTGCAATAGATGAACAGTTTAAAGTACCCGACATAATTGCAATATACAGCAATCAATATATGAGGCATGGAGATTCCTGTAATTCACTATGCCAAGGATTGCTATTTAATAAATCTGCTAAAAAAGTGTTAATAATAACAGATCCTGAAATAGTGCATAACAGATTAGACCAATTAGTTACATCTTATGAAATTCAACAAGACAATAATTGTACAAATGAATATGTTACATCAAAAAGCTGGGATAAAATTGCTGGCCCCAATGTTAAAAGTCGTATTGCTGCTGGCGAGTGCTTAGTAAAGAGACAAACAAAACTTCTTGAAGCTGAAGTAATATTTTTTAATGATAATATTAATTTAAATGAAGACCACAAAGAATACAAAAGCTTTAAGCGTAGAGTTGTTTCTATAAATTACATAGAATTACTCAAAAATACTGGAAATAAATTTGATGCAATATATCGTTATAGCAAAATCTCAGCGCAACCCTTTGCTTACCCCTTAAGCTTTGGTTATATTCTAGGAGCCAGCGGTGGCAACATGTCATTGGACTTTGGTTTTTTTCATTTTAAAAAAACTATTAACAGCTCTCGCTATTCTCATTCTGATCCAATTCAAGAATTTAAGCCTCAAATGAGAACTATATTTGGTAAAGCCATAAAACCTATAAATCCTTCGTTAACTAGTGCTAAACAACTTTTTAAAAATGCT
>CALDHH010000021.1 GCA_937941575.1 uncultured Alphaproteobacteria bacterium
AAAATTAAAAGAACAACGTGGAATAAATGGCGTTGATTACCAAGTAATCGAAGGCGCCGGTCATTTCTTTACAAATGAAATGGACCCATTAATGAAAGCCATTAATAACCACCTAGAAATCGCAATGTCCGCACAAGAAGCTGCTGCTTAAATAAAGCTGAAAAAAAACAAGATCAAATATCTTGTTTTTTCAGCTTTATCACATTGAGTTAGCATTTGCGAGCCCGGCAGACGAAGCAAAGGCTTTACGAAGACGTGTAGAGATGACCGCCCCGAGAAATCATAAAATACTAAGAACGCACCAATTTTTCAGCTTTATCAATGGAAATACAAAAAAACGACATTAAATATGTCGTTTTTTCTTTTCCATCACATTGAGTTCATATTTATAAGTTCGTTAGAACGCAATAAGGATGCTACGAAGACGTGTAGAGATGACTGCCCCGATAAATCATAAAATACTAAGAGATTACGTTTTTTCTTTTCCATCATACCAAGTTCATTAGAACGTAATAAAGATGTTAGCAATACCTGTATAGACGGCTACTCGCAAGAGACTATTACTTATCACAAATACACCCATCAATACCTACACCACTACAGATCTAAGCTACAAAAAAACTGGCACGAAAAACGTACCAGCTTTTTTTGTTATTATTATTCATTAAATAGTTTTTATTCTGTTTCTTCTTTACGATTATAAAGATAATCAATCGCTTTATTATTAATCTTCACATTATATTTTAAATATAAATTCTGAAGATATGATGCGAATACGTCTTCTTTCATAGATTTTGATAAAGCTGTTTTCATTGTTTTAATATCAGCTTCAGCAATTTTATCTTCGGATTGTTGTATATCATTTAATTGTACTATTATCTCACCTTTGATAATTGGCTGAGAATTCACCTCTGCAATTTTTCTTAAAGAGAACATGGTTGGAATAATGGCTTTGTCGAATTTTAATTTATCCATATCGACATCAGCTTTAATAAATCCAGTACTTGATGATTTTAAACCAAACTCAGCTGCAACAGATTTTATATCTTCACCAGCGTTAAGCTTTTCTTTAATGGTCACAACCATTGTTTGAACAGCATCTGTTTTCTGTTTTCTCAACCAATTTTTAGTAAGTTCAGCTTTTACTTCTGCCATTTCTCTTGGTTTTGATTCTATGATCTCATTAACTTCTATCGCGATATAGCCATTATCATCTGTTTCAATTAGGTCAGCAGTTGAGTTTAGCTCCGTTGCAAAAGCAGTTTGAACAATTTCACGATGTTTTATATGTTTAAATTCAATGCTTTTTAAATCCTGAGTTAGGCCAGTAATTGTAAAAGGCTCAAATTTCTGAACTTCTAGATTAAGCTCTGTTGCTGCTTCCTGTAAGCTAGTACCTGATGCAACCATATCACTTAGATCGTTTGATAAAGCGTATAATAACTCATCTGCCTTATCTCTTTTTAGCTCTGCTTTAATTGCCTCTTGTACTTCTTCTAGAGCTTTTTGTCTTTCTGCTTTTATTTCCTTTGCAAATACAACATGATACCCAAGTGGACTTTTTATGGATTCAGAATAAGTTCCTTTGTCCAATTTAAATGATATCTCAGCCAATTCCTCTGGTAGATCATTTTCTAAAAACTCTTGTGCATCGATATAAATGGATTTTTCGTCCTTTAATGCATCAACAGATTCTTTTAAATTCTTACCTTCTTTTAAAAATACCTGTAATTTATTTGCAGTATCTTCATCTGGCATAATTGCTTGGGATAATATTCTTTGTTCTGAAATGAAGAATTCTTCCATTCTTTCTTCATAAGCTGCTTTTACCAAATCATCAGATATTACAAGATCCTTTGTAACCATATCTAAATTCATTAATACCATAGAGATGCTACGATATTCTGGAGTGTTATAGGCATCTTTTATTTTATCATAAAATGCCTGTAAATCTTCATCTGTCGGCTCTTTGATATCTTTAATATTTGCATGAGTAATTTTAATGAATTCAGCTTTTCTAGCTTCATTACTTAATTTAGTTGCGATTTTGATAATTGATTCTGGAACTGGTGGAGAGATAAGTAATGAGGAGATAAGTTGCTCTGTTGATACTTGTGCTTTTACCTGTCTTACAAACATTGCTTCATTTGTATTGGAATAACGTAGCATTTGTTGTAAAGCCGCTTTTTCTTCCATTCCTTGTGCAACCAATGGTGCAATCATAGTCTTAATTCTACTTGCTGCCAGTTGGTCATTGACATTTAAGCCCATGCTATCGGCTTCAATTGTCATTAATCTTTTATGGATTTCTTCGTCTAATATCTGGTGTATTCTACCTGCTAAGAAAGCTTCTTGTTGAGTTAGCTTTTCTTGAGATAGTTTTTCCCTAACTACTCGGTCAAATTGTACAGATGAAATATCAGATTTTCCAATAGTTGCAACACTACTTATACCTTTATTACCAGTATAGCTTCCAGTTACATCCATTAGGACTAAACCACCCAAGGCCATTCCCAATAAAACGATAATAACAAATTTCATCACAAATGAACCAGAACCGGCACGCATAGAATCAAGCATTTAATTTCTTTCCTTAATTTTTTTATAAGTTTATGTTATGCATCATATAAGATATGAAACGATAGTAAAGTTTAAATTTAGGAGAATTTGAAAATGGTTATGAAGAAATTAATTGCAGGCAATTGGAAAATGAATGGTTTGGTTCAAGATAGCATGGATAGGGTCAATGATTTATTAGAGCTAATGGAAAGTAAAAGCATTGATAATGCTGAATTCCTTATATGCCCACCTGCAACTTTACTATCAATAGCAAAGTCGAGAATCGGTAATACAAGTGTAAAACTTGGTGGGCAAGATTGTCATTTTAATAATACTGGTGCACATACAGGTGATATTTCAGCTGAGATGTTAAAAAATATTGGTTGCTCGCATGTTATATTAGGACATTCAGAACGCAGAGCTGATCATGCAGAAACAAGTGAATTAATAGCATCTAAATCAAAATCTGCATATGATAATGACTTAATTGCTGTGATCTGTGTTGGTGAGACCGAAGAAGATAGAGAAGATGGTCAAGAATTTGATATAGTGTTAGATCAATTATCAAAATCGATTCCGCAAGGCGCAAATAGTGAGAATACAATAATCGCGTATGAACCAGTATGGGCGATTGGTACAGGAAAAACTGCATCTTCAGATGATATTGAATCTATGCATAAGTTTATTAGGGCAAAATTAGACGGCCTAGTAGCTGGTAGTGATAAGGTTAGAATCTTATATGGTGGCTCAGTAAAGCCAGAGAATGCAAATATAATATTAAATATAAAGAACGTAGATGGTGCTTTGGTCGGTGGGGCAAGTTTAAAGGCTGCAAGTTTTTATGGCATTGCTGATAATATTTAATTAAAATTAAGACTAGTATTTTTGTCAAAAAAGTATTAGAAAAATACACTAAATATAGTTTTTATAAAAATAAGGTTATTAAAATGGAACAGGTTATTCTAGTAATTCATCTTTTGGTTGCAGTAGCATTAATTGCAACTGTATTATTGCAAAGATCAGAAGGTGGCGGACTTGGTATTGGTGGATCATCTGGCGGTGGAATGGGTGGACTTGCAACTGCAAGAGGTACTGCGGATCTTTTAACTAGATTAACTGCAATTCTTGCAACCATATTTATTACAACAAGTTTAACTTTGGGTATTATTGCTAGCCAAAAATCAAAACCGGATAGTATCTTAGATGCAATATCTACAACGGAGATTTCTTCGGAAGTGAAAAACAACCTTGATGATGCAAAAATAGAATTAGAAGCAATCAAAGAAGTTGAAATAGAGGCTCCAATATCTACTGAATAATTTTTTTATAAAGCGTAGAATATCATGACAAAATATATTTTTATAACTGGCGGTGTAGTTTCTTCTTTAGGGAAAGGGCTCGCATCGGCAGCCCTTGGTGCTGTCTTACAAGCTAGAGGATATTCTGTTCGCTTAAGAAAACTTGACCCATATTTAAACATAGATCCCGGTACAATGAGCCCATATCAGCATGGAGAAGTATTTGTAACGGATGATGGAGCAGAAACTGATTTAGATCTTGGTCATTATGAAAGATTTACTGGAGTTGCAGCCAAGCAATCAGATAATATTACCACAGGCCGTATTTACTCAAATGTGTTAAAAAAAGAGCGTAGGGGAGATTACCTTGGGGCAACCGTCCAAGTAATCCCACATGTAACAAATGATATTAAAGATTTTATTGGCTCTGGCTGTGAAGATACTGATTTTGCAATTTGTGAAATTGGTGGAACAGTTGGTGATATCGAAAGTTTACCTTTTTTAGAAGCGATTAGACAATTTGGTAATGACCAAGGCTTGAATAACGTCTTATTCATTCATATGACTTTAATGCCTTATATTGCAACGGCTGGTGAACTTAAAACCAAGCCTACTCAACATTCAGTAAAAGAATTATTATCGGTTGGGATTCAGCCTGCAATCTTAATGATAAGGTCAGATCGAGAAATTCCAGAAGAAGAATGTAATAAGATTGCTTTATTCTGTAACCTTAAAAAAGAAAATGTTATTCCAGCTTTAGATGTTTCAACAATTTACCAAGTTCCAATTAGCTATCATGAACAAAGATTAGATAATCAAGTTTTGAAATATTTCGGTATAGATAATGCCAAAGAGCCCGATTTATCAAAATGGGAAGAGATTGTTTATAAAGTAAATAATCCAGAGACGACCGTTACCATTGGTATAGTTGGTAAATATGTTGGCTTGCTAGATAGTTATAAATCATTGGCGGAAGCATTAATACATGGCGGTTTTGCCAATAATGTAAAAGTAAAATTAAAATGGTTAGATTCAGAAATCTTTGAAGAGGGAGCTGCTTTAACTGAATTATTTGATGTGCATGGAATATTGGTTCCAGGTGGGTTTGGTGGTCGTGGTACAGAAGGTAAAATCAAAGCAATCGAATTTGCCAGAGAAAATAAAATCCCGTATTTTGGGATCTGTCTTGGTATGCAAATGGCTGTGATCGAAACTGCTAGAAATCTTGCTAATATCGAGAATGTTGGTTCATCTGAATTTGGTGAATATAAAAATCCAGTCGTTGGTTTAATGACTGAATGGGTAAAAGATAATTCAGCTGAAATTAGACAAGATAATAGCAATAAAGGCGGTACAATGCGTCTTGGCTCATATCCTGCTCTATTGAAAACTGGCACAAAAATCTGTGATATATATCAGGGACAAAATATTGATGAACGTCATCGCCATCGTTACGAAGTTAATGTTAATTATATAAAAGATTTGGAAAATGCCGGTTTAATATTCTCTGGTATGTCACCAGATGGTAAATTGCCAGAGACGATCGAAATTGAAGACCACCCTTGGTTTATTGGGGTTCAATATCACCCAGAACTTAAATCAAAACCTTTTGATCCGCACCCATTATTTATATCATTTATAAAAGCTGCTTTAGATCAATCTAGATTAGTCTAGTTTTTCATATTTTACCTTGACGAGCCTATGTAAATTATGCTACTTTACCCAAGATTAATAATTTTAGGTATTTAATAGATGGCAGATGTTAATAAAATAACTGGATTAACTCAATTACAGCAGGCTGTGATTGATAAAGATGTTAAGAAAATTAAAAAACTTGTTTATAAAGGCAAATCTATCTTTGAAACTGGTGACGGGTTTTATACCTCATTTACTAAAAAATATCATAGAGTAGAAGATAGCTCCAAATATATTTATGATAATCCTTTAACATTATCATTAAAAACTGGATTAGACACAGTTGGTTTTCTTGAAACTGATGCCAATATATTTAAATATCTTTTACTGACTAAAAAAAAGGAAGATGAGGGTAGTTTACTATCTTCTTTGCAAGTTATTATTAATACTGGGAATGCAGCCGCAATAGAATATTTCTTAAGCGATAAAGATTTTATGAAGGAATTACATAGAGAAAAGGATGGTGGTAAATTAAGAATTGCTGATATGTTGAGGTATAAAAATCATGAATTTATTTTTAGTGATTTATTGGGTAAGGGATTGTTTGATAATCTTTTTTCAAAATTTACCGTTGCTAGAAATAATGGTAGTTCAAGATATGCAGAACCTTATGAAAATATTATTAATTATGCTGTTAAGGATGAATGGCAATTGGATTCTATAGAGCTTTTGCTCAATCGTATAAAAAAAGAAAATATCATAATAACTTATAAAAAAAACACATTTCTGGAAGTTATTAAGCAGGGCAATAATGAATTGCTTGAAATATTAATGAAAAATAATTTCTTCCCAGATGACTTAGATTCTTTTGAAAAGATAGAGAATCCGGAAATGATGAAAACAGTTCTTAAATATTATCCAGAAGTATTCTTATTGTCCAACGAAGATGGTAGTAATTTATTGGATATAGCGATAAAGAATAAAAATAATGAATTGATTAGTTTCTTACAAGGCTTTGATTGTTTTGAGAAAGCAAATGATCAAATTAAAGAAAATCAAGATCAAGAAAATTTAAGCGAGTTATTCGATATATTGAATAATGAAGACTTAAATAATGAGAATAAAATAGCCTTATCAAAACCACTAATAAATCAGAGTCCTGATTTGATAGATCAATTATTTAATTCAGAAAAAAAAGTACTGGAGATTTTATCTCAGGATAATTATGGATTTAAATTAGAAATAATTGAATTTTTATTAGACAACTTACAAGATAAAAACTTAATTAATAAAAAATGTGAACATAAGGGTACAAATCTGCTATTTGAATTCATTAAGGTAAAAGTATCAGATATACAAGAAAGTAGATTTGATGATGGCTTTTATAGAAGGGATATGGATGATTTATGTGTTTCTGTTGGCTTGATGATTGATGCAGGGGCTGATGTTAGTGCCAAAGATAAATATGGTTGGACTATATTAGATAAGCTATCAAATGCTGGTGATGATGATTCTCCTTTGGTTAAGTTATTGCTAATAAATGGTGCTGAATATAACAAGCAATTCTCTTCCAAATTTAATGGTGTCCAATTTAAACAAGCTAAGAGAAAAGGCCTACAAGGAAAAGAAGCAAGTAAAAGGCATAGTTTTGATATTAAGAGAGCAACAGTTAAAAAAAGCTAAGCCATATGGCATTAGAAATAAGTTTAATTATTTAAATACTGGATAAAGATAAGATGAGTAAAACAAGTAAAAAAACGGGATTAACCGAGCTACAAGAAGCTGTCTTATCAAAGAATGCGGATAAGGTTGATATTTTAGTTAATGATAAAAATCAATCCATATTTGAGACAGGAAATGGTTATTATACTCCTTTGATGGGAGGGATTAGTCCAGTTAAGAAAACCTCAGAATTTCTTAATGAAAGCCCAATTGAAATGGCCTATAGTCTTTCAGAAGGTAAGCCCATCTTTCATATATTTGATATACTTATTGATGATTATAAAGAGGATACCAGCCATAGTACAGGTAATTTCTTTGGAAGAGTTGTTAATACTAATGATGATGAATTTATTGCAAAACTATTAGAAAGCGCTAATTTTAAAGATAATCTAAATAAAGCTAGTATCTTTGATTTAGTTTTAATTATGAATAAAATTGAATCTACTAAGCGATTCAAAGATGTACTTAAATCGGGTGCAGTAGATAAGACATTTGATGATTTTATAAGTGAAGTATGGGATTATATAGATAGAAATGATGTTAGCTCTGGATATAGTATTATCCATTATGCAGTTTATTCAGGTTGGGATGCAATGAAATTAGAAGCTTTATTAGATCATAATCCGAATAGTGGCCTGGATAAAGAAAAGTTGTTACCTTTGGCTATCGATATAGGTAATTTAGATAATATCAAAAAGCTAATCGATAAAGGCTTATATGAAATAGATATTGATAAATTTGCAACCATTCAAGATGCCCAGGTCTTGGATATTCTTTGTAAGCATGATCCAGAAATCTTAACTGCTAAAAATGACAATGGTCAGAATATTTTAGATCTCGCAGTTGAGGCAAGAAACCATCTAGTGATTAGATATTTTAATGGTTCAGATTTGGAAAATAGTAAGTTTTTAGAAACAGAACTTGATAATGAAATTTTAGATTCAGCTAAGTTAATAGATAGCTATGATCTATATAAGGTTTTATCAGATACAAGTGTCGATATAGAAGATAGAATTCAATTGGCTGGAGAGTTGATTAAAAAAGATGAGACATTGATTACTAGGCTATTTAGCTCCCAAAAAGAGACAACTGATTGGTTTTGTGGACGAGATCTATTACAGCCAGAAGCAATTAAATTTTTATTAGAAAGCTTAGTTGATAAAGAGTTACTTAATAACAAAGCTACATTCTCAGGTACTAATCTATTAGATTTATATATTGAAAAAAGATTAAGCTGTCCGAGCGTTCTTCTTGATAATGGTTTTTATAGAAAAGAAATGCATGATGTCTCAGTCATAGTGGATATATTAATCGAAAATGGTGCGGATGTTAATGTACAGGATAAATTCGGCTGGACAATATTGGATAAATTATCAGCAAAAGGCGATGATGAATCGCCATTAGTTAAATTACTACTAATGAATGATGCCAAATATAATAAACAGTTTTCAGTCAAATTTAATAATATCTCAATTAAAAAAAGACGATCATTAGAAAAATATCCAAAAGTACAAACTGGAACAAAGACATCAGTTAAGCCATTGTTAATTAAGCATTAAATCATTTTGAATGATTTCAGCAATCTCATTGAATAGCTCGCTTTGAATAACAGATTTTCGGTAGAATAGAGCGATTGTTCTTGAAGTGCTTCCTTTATTTTCTGATTTTATCTTTAAATATTTAATATTATTATCATCACTTATCGCAGTTTTTGGAACAAAGGTTACACCCATATTGGCAACAACCATTTGTTTTAAGGTCTCCATGCTGGTGGCTTTGAAATCTCCAGCTTCTTTCATACCGCCATATGAACAAAATGATATTGCTTGTTCACGTAAGCAATGTCCTTCGGCTAAGAGTAAGATATTCTCTTCCAATAATTGTTTGGTATGGATGATTTTATTATTTGCAAGATTATGGGATTTATTAACTGCGATAAAAAATTCATCATCAAATAATTTTATATGCTCGAATCCTTTATGCTCAACAGGCATTGCAAGTAGGGCAATATCAATTTCAGCATTATGGAGTTTCTCAATTAATATATCAGTTTTCTCTTCGATTAAATAAAGGCTTAAATTTTTGTATTTTTTGTGGATATTGGGAACTATCTTTGGGAATATATATGGAGCAAGGGTTGGAAATGCCCCGATTCTTAAACGTCCTGAATATGGATCTTTGGCGATATTTGCAATTTCTTTTATTTTATTAGCTTCAATTAAAGTTCTTTTTGCTTGTTCTATAATTGTCTCACCAATTGGGGTTAGTAACACTTTTTTATTGATCCGC
>CALDHH010000022.1 GCA_937941575.1 uncultured Alphaproteobacteria bacterium
TCGCTCAGAAAACAATTGATATGAGCCCAGATAGTGGCTATTTCGTTACAGCAAATTTTGATAATATTGATGGCTTAAATACAGGTAGCCCAGTTAATATTGGCGGCGTTACGATTGGTAAAGTTCTTGATTTAACTTTGGACAAAGAAAGTTTCACGGCTATTGTAAAAATGAATATCCAAAATGATATAAAATTGCCACTTGATACCGTGGCAATCGTAAGCAGTGATGGTTTATTAGGCGGTAAAATAATGTCGTTAGAACCTGGTTCAGAAGAAGATATTATTGAGCCAAATGGCGAAATTGAATATACTCAATCCAGCCCAAGTTTAGAAAAAATGCTTGGCCAAGTTATTTTCAGCCTAACCAAAGATAAGTCTGAAGATGAATAATAAGATTAATCTATTTACGATTGCTATTATTGCTAGCTTAACTATTTCATTAAGCTCTCCAACCATCGCATCTGATGCTATTAATAATTCAATTAAAAATCTAATTGAGAATATCGATAAAAAAGAACCTGCTCAGGAAAAGATAATTAATCGGAAACTAACCTCTGATATTTTAAGCGATGAAGAAGAGGAAGAATTTAAAGCTCCTGATAAATCAGCAGTTACTAAAAACCCAAACTCCGTTCTGGCCAAACAAAATGATAAAGTCATTAAAAAAATTAAAAAAGCCAAAATGAAAGATGCAAAATATATTGTATTGCGTAGCATTGATAAAATAACAGCTCGAACTTCAACCTTTGAAATTCCAATTGGAAAGACGGTTAAATTTGCCGATGTTTTATTTATCAGAGCCAGAGCATGTAAAAAAGCATCCCCACTTAGCAAGCCAGAATCCGCTGCGTTTTTAGAAATCTGGGAAAAACAGCAAGAATTAGAAAAAGCGGAATGGATTTTCAGTGGCTGGATGCTAGGCTCAAGCCCAGGATTATCAGCAATGAGTCACCCAATTTTTGATGTTTGGGTAATGGAATGCACAAATTCAAGTACTAGGCCGTCCAAAGCCGCGGATAAAGAGGTTAAACCTCCATCAGTATCCGAATCTTCTACTCTACCTAAGGCGGATAAATCGGATAAGAAACCTAAAAACTGAATTGGCTTATGAATTGACTTACTAAGCTTTTCTTTATATTCAAGTCGACTTATTTCATATACCCCAAATTGTTTTAAATGATCATTCACAAATTGAGTATCCAATAGGTCAAAACCCTGTTTCCACAGGATTGCAGTCAAATAAACCAAGCATATTTTACTTGCATCCGTTTTAGTAGAAAACATAGATTCCCCACAAAAAGTTCCACCAAGTGAAAGGCCATATAAGCCACCAACTAAATTATCTTCCTCATCATAGGCCTCAATACTATGAGCAAAACCCATTTCATGTAGCTCACAAAACAAATTTTCAATCTTATCATTTATCCAAGTTTCATTACGGCCTTTATAAACGCCAGCACATGAGTTTATAACTGCTTTAAAATTACGATTAATACAGATTTTATAAGGTTTCTTTTTTATAGTTTTTTGTAATTTTTTGGGTATATGAAGGTTATTAACTGCTAGCTGCCCACGAAATTCTGGGTCATACCAATAAAAATCTTCATCATCGCGACTATCAGCCATTGGGAATATCCCATTAGCATAGCCGTGTAGTAGATCATGAGCAGTTATATCATCCATTATATCTAGACTTTATTTGTGAGTAAATATATTGCGCAATTACTTGTGATTTTTCATCACTATCTAAGCCATCTCGTTTTATAAACCACATCTCAATCGCTTTGAACTTGGCATCATCTGAAAATTTTTGAATGCCTTGAACATTATCAGCAATCTTGCATGGTAGAAAAGCAACCCCAAGTCCAAATTTCACCGCATCAATTTGGGTTTTCAACCCATCAATATACCAACCATGATTCATATTTTCATGTCCTGACTCGTTTAACCAATCAACAAAGAATCTATCCTGCCACCCCCTTATCCAGCTTATGTTTTCTAAAGCTGTAAATAAACCACCATCTTCGACTAAATCCTCTGCAATATATGGAGCCACGAATATATCTGATATTTTATCAGCCGATACATTATTGGCAATATCTCGTTCCGGATCATTGGTTAGCAATATCTCGACATCAGCTTGATATTTTGAGATATCTAATTTCTCATGTGAATTTTTAACAATAAAATCTATATTTGGATATGTGTCTTTTAAACTTCTAAATGATTTCATAAACCAATCTGAGAAAAAACCCTCTGGCTTTACTATTGTTATTTCTTGGCGAATATTCTTGCTCTCACCCAGTAACATTATACTAGCTGTTTTTATCTCATCTTCTATTTTAATTACTGATTTAAAAAGATCGTTACCTTCGGCGGTTAAGGTTAGGAATTCACTATCCAACTCAAATAAATCTATACCCAAAAATTTCTCTAGCCTAGCTATCCCAGATCTTAGCTCGGACTCATTTAATTTTAAAGATGTCGCAGCAATTTTTAGAGAGCTATGCTTAACTGCCTCTAAAAAAAACCTTAAATCTTCCCAATTCATTTTACTTTTATCCTTAAACAGTCTAAAACTTTTATCAATATTAACTTAACAAGAATTAATAAACTATAAATAATGACAAATATTTACAATATTGCCGATAGATTAAAAAAAGCTGGTAACACAACATTTACCAAGGATGAGCTAAGCCATATAATTACAATATACAGTAATAATGTCTCAAATGGAAATTGGCGCGATTACGCTCTTGACTGCACTACTAATATGGCTGTATTTTCTATATTCAGGAACAGTCAAGATAATGCTTTATATACGATTACAAAACATATAGATAAAAAGAAAAATCTAAAATTTATCCTGCATAAACAAGGCAAGAAGATAATCGAAGGCGAGAGCATAAATAATATTCTAGATATTTTAAAAGGTTAAATTAATTGAAATACTTAATAATCATAATCACAAGTTTTATATTCTCTACTTCCGCAATGGCAGAGATTAAATATTTCTCCGATCCTGCATATATCGAAGCAGGGGCTAGCAATCCATTACAATCCTTACAGAATATGGCTAGCAAAGGTGATGCCAGAGCATTATATATGATGGGCGATCTCTACGAAAAAGGTAAAGGCGGATATAGCAAAAATATCAGAAAATCATATGCAATGTTCGTTAAAAGTGCCGAGCAAAACTTCTCCCATAGTTTCATTAGACTCGCAGTGATGGAGAAAAAAAGAAAAGATTATTCAGAAGCGTATAAATGGTATGTTCTGGCAATAAAACATGAGAAGAACAAAGTTGCTAAAAGAATATTAAAAGCCAATCTCAGAGAATTAAAAGCCAATATGAATAAAAGTGAATTTAAAGAAGGTAAGCAAAGCTTAAAAAAATGGAAGCTTGGCAAAGATTACAAAGAAGCTAAAAAAACGACTAGACCAATAACTAGAAAGGTAAATGACTAATGAGTAAAATTAAAGTACAAAACCCAATCGTTGAGATTGATGGCGATGAAATGACCCGTATTATCTGGGATGTAATTAAAAACAGGTTAATCCTGCCATATCTAGATATTGATCTTAAATATTATGATCTTGGGGTTGAACATCGTGATGAAACTAATGACCAAGTTACTATTGATGCTGCCAATGCAATCAAAGAACATGGGGTTGGGGTTAAATGTGCCACGATTACTCCCGATGAAGATCGTGTAGAAGAATTCGACCTAAAGCAAATGTGGAAATCACCAAATGGTACTATCCGTAATATTTTAGGCGGAACAGTATTCCGTGAGCCAATCATCTGTAGCAATGTGCCAAGATATGTTCCAGGTTGGACAGAACCAATTGTAATTGGTCGTCACGCATTCGGTGATCAATATCGTGCAACTGATTTATTATTCGATCGCCCGGGTAAATTGAAACTAACATTCGAGCCATCTGACGGATCAGAAGTAAAAGAATATGAAATGTTCGATGCTCCATCTGCTGGTATTGCAATGGGTATGTATAATTTAGACGATTCTATTCGTGGCTTTGCCCGTGCATGTTTTAATTACGGATTACAAAGAAATTACCCAGTATATTTATCAACAAAAAATACAATTTTGAAAAAATATGATGGTAGATTCAAAGATCTATTCCAAGAAGTATTCGATGCAGAATTTAAATCAAAATTTGACGCAGCAGAAATCACTTATGAACATAGATTAATCGATGACATGGTTGCATGTGCAATGAAATGGAGCGGTGGATTTGTTTGGGCTTGTAAGAATTACGATGGTGATGTGCAATCTGATACCGTTGCCCAAGGTTTTGGATCATTAGGTTTAATGACTTCTGTTTTATTGACGCCCGATGGAAAAACAGTAGAAGCAGAAGCAGCCCATGGTACAGTTACAAGACATTACAGATTGCACCAAGAGGGCAAAGAAACTTCAACAAACCCAATCGCGTCAATCTTTGCTTGGACGCAAGCATTAAGATATCGTGGTAAATTTGATAATACCCCAGACGTAATAAAATTCGCTGATACATTGGAAAAAGTATGTGTTGATACCGTAGAAGATGGGCATATGACCAAAGATCTAGCCTTCCTTGTTGGCAAAGACCAAAAATGGCTAACCACCCAACAATTCATGGATAAGCTTATTGAGAATCTTGAAACTGTGATGTCACAAAGTAAAGCTGCTTAATTATAGATAAAAATAAAATAAGAATAAAAAAAAATCAGCAGTAAACCTGCTGATTTTTTTATTTCATCTATAGATTATTTTAACCGGACTAGTTCCAGATATTATCTTTCTTGACATAGATGATAAAACTATATATGCTTAGCCTATAAAATAACTACAAGCCAATCCAAATATAGTAAAATTTAAGAGAATAAAATGCTAGCAAATATAACAGTACATAATTTAATAAATAAATGGGGTGAAGCCCTTTATATTAGCAATCGTGAAGGACAAGAAATTAGCCGAGCTGATTTACCATTTTATGGTGGCAAGCGAGAAGATATAAGCAAGTTTCAGCGATTATCCGAAAAAGGTTTTGGTTTGACTTATCACGCCTTACACAAATTACCGAGCAGGATTGCAAAACCACTTTCAAAGATCTTTGGTGAGCGAGTTAATAAATGGAAAAGTAACCTCGATAGAGATAACATCCAGCAAAATTTCAATCATTTCATAAAAGAGCTTGAGCAACATTACAAAGAAAAAGGTTTTGATAAAACCAATCAATTATTTCCAAATCAGAACCCTGCTAATAAAAACTTAATCGATAGATTCATTGCAAGTTTATATCATATGGAGCTAGATGGTTTAAAAGATGACACATTTAAAAAAGCAATTTCATTTAAATGCCCAAAGAGACCATCAAAAACCCCAATTAAGTTAATAAAGAATTGGAAATAATCTGATTATTATAGTAACAATATTCTATGTCCGATTTATTTGCCAAAAAAATTGATAATTCATCCCCTGAAGCAG
>CALDHH010000023.1 GCA_937941575.1 uncultured Alphaproteobacteria bacterium
CATATATTTCAAAGCTAATGCTTCGTCTAAATTACCGACATGCCTAAGCCTTTCTATAGATTCTTCCAAACCTCCACCAATATTTACCAGTTTAGATATCATATATCTATTATTTTCATTAATCGCTATGATTAAGGAAGATTTCAAATAAGTTCCACTTAATTTTGGCCTAACACTCCGCCCCATCATATCAGTTAGATAGCCGAAAACCTTCTTATTATCAAATAATATGGAGGCACCTAAAAACCCTTCAATATTCATAAAATCATATAAACTATTCAGAGCATTTTCTTTATTCTTTATTCTTCTATCTATTAAATTAGTAACAAGCCCATATTCTTTTCCTTTTGTAATTGAATATTCAGCAGGTTTAATAATATCAGATTTTACTTTACCTAAAGGTTCCACTTCAAGCTTCTTACAAGACATGTTTACATTATCAAATTCAATATTATATTTATCGAATAAAGATAGGATGCTTGAAATCTTATCATGGCTTAATATTTTATCAATTAATTTAATTGGAACAGTATAAGAATCGGTACCCATAGCAAGCTTTACTTCAGAACCAACCTTGGCAGTAAAATCTAATTCACTCTTTTTAAGATTAGATAGAATTCTCTCTACCCCAGTAAGATCATTCTTTTCCAGTGCTTTATATATCTTCTTCTCATCCGATTCCCAGAATTTAAGATCTTTTGCAGCCGCACCTTTTCCAGTGTAATGATAGCTATTTGCCAGTTCAAAAAGTTCTTTATCTATAGCCAAGCTGCATAATTCATAGATATGCACAGGATTTGGAGCTTCAAGAGCAGATCTAGGTTCTGTATGATAAGCAACATATCCTAAATCAAGACCACCGCAGGTTTTTAAAATATGTTTTGCTTTATCTAAACTAGTTTTACAGCCTTCAGATTTTACTTTAATCAAAGCTTTCGCAAGTTTTCTCTCATTCCAGTTTATAATACCCATAGACAAGATTCCCAATAAAAAATTAACATAGGGTAAAATACATCTATTTTATCCATATGTCAATCAATTTTATGGAATTAGCTTGGCTTATAAAATGAATTTAGATAAATCTTGGTCTTTGCTTAAATCTGCTAATTTATCATTGACCATTTCTTTATCGATAATGATCTTCTCGCCTGATTTATCAGATGCAGCAAAGCTTAATTCTTCCAATAATTTCTCCAATACCGTATGCAATCTTCTTGCCCCGATATTTTCAATATTATTATTGATTTCAACTGCTAATTTTGCCAATTGATTAATTGCATCATCTTTAAATTCAAGCTCAACTCCCTCGGTCTTCATCAAGGCAATATATTGTTTGATTAGGCTAAATTTAGGCTCTTTTAGGATGCGGATAAAATCTTTTTCTTCCAATGCTCTTAATTCAACCCTGATTGGTAATCTACCTTGTAATTCAGGTAGCAAATCAGATGGTTTTGAATAATGGAAAGCACCTGACGCCACGAATAAGATATGATCAGTTTTTATCATGCCATGTTTTGTGGCAACTGTTGTACCTTCTATCAAAGGCAGTAAATCTCTCTGAACACCTTCACGGCTAACATCACCTCGTTTATTATCAGAACGTCCAGCAATCTTGTCGATTTCATCAATAAACACTATCGCATGATTTTCAACCGAGAATTTAGCATCTTCAATTATCTTTTCTTCATCTAATAATTTATCTGCTTCTTCTTGGATTAAAATATCATATGATTTTTCAACCGTCATTTTTCTAGTCTTAGTTTTCTTACCACCGATATCGCCTAGCATATCACCGATGCTAATCATCCCCATTTGAGCCCCTGGCATCCCTGGTATATCAAAACTTGGCATTGATCCAGAAGCTGGTTTATCCAGAACTGCGATCTCAATCTCACGTTGATTTAACACGCCATCACGCAATTTATTTCTAAATACTTCCTTAGTGGATTCTGTCGCATCTTTGCCGACTAGAACTTCTAAAACTCTATCTTCTGCCGCGGCCTCAGCTTTAACAAGTACGAATTTACGGTGTTTCTCGCGTGAGATATTGATTGCCAAATCCATCAAATCTCGAATAATTGATTCCACATCACGTCCAACATAACCGACTTCGGTAAATTTTGTCGCTTCAACTTTGATAAAAGGAGCTTCTGCCATTTTTGCCAGACGCCTAGATATCTCCGTTTTACCGACCCCAGTTGGTCCAATCATTAAGATATTTTTTGGCAAGACTTCTTCGCGCATTTGCCCTTCTAATCTCTGTCTTCTCCAGCGGTTCCGAAGTGCAATTGCAACAGCACGTTTGGCATTATTCTGCCCAATGATATATCTATCAAGCTCTGCTACTGTGTCTTTTGGAGTAAAGCTCATGATATCTTCGGTTTTTTTATCGGCTTTAACTTCGATTATTTTTTCTACTTCTTCTATATTTTCTTTACTCATGATTATAACTTCTCAACTATTAAATTATGATTGGTAAATACACAAATATCACCTGCAATCTTCATTGATTTTCTGGCGATTGTCTCGGCATCCATTTCATCAATATCAATCAATGCACGCGCCGCCGATAGAGCGAATGAACCGCCAGAACCGATACCAATTAAGCCATCTTCTGGCTCAATCACATCACCAGTTCCAGTTAGGATTAATGATGTATCTTTATCGCAGACCGCCATTAATGCTTCCAATTTTCTTAAATATTTATCCGTACGCCAATCTTTGGCAAGCTCCACACATGCACGGGTAAGTTGACCCCGATGTTGTTCAAGCTTTGCTTCCAAGCGCTCAAACAAAGTAAATGCATCCGCCGTAGCTCCTGCAAATCCAACAACAACTTCACCATCAGAAAGCCTTCTAACTTTTCTAGCATTGCCTTTCATCACTGTATTACCTAATGATACCTGACCATCGCCCGCAACCACAACTTCATTGCCTTTACGCACCGCTAAAATAGTAGTCCCTGCAAAATTACCGTAAGGAGATTCCCCTGCCATATTCAATACCTCTTAAAAGCTATAGTTAAATTATTATATATTAATAATATAACTGTTATAGCGAATTACAAGTAAAATAGGGTTATTTACATTTATAATTGGATATATTGTGAATCGGGCTTAATTGATTATTTTTATAATAATTTAAATGCTATCCAGCAATTATTCTGGGAATTTGTCTCATCATAGGTTTCAATATCACAACCATTAACCCAGTTATGGCTTACCGCTTGTACAAATCCTGAAGTTGGCATCCCATCATCTTTTTTTCTATCTATCTTTGCGGCATCTTTTGCAGAAATTGGATTAACTCCTAAATTACCGCCTGTCCAAGCAGCCGATAGATCATTTTGCACACGGATCCATGTACCAGCCATCCTACCCCAAGGCACCCCAGTATCCCCACCAGAAGTAACAACATGCGCAATCCCACCAATAGACATGACAGGGTTAGATATTCCAGAGGCTAGGGTATTTTCTGTTGTAATGCCTGATATTAAATCTGCTAATAACAAATGACGCCAAAACATATGGTTTTCACCACCAAGAGCAGGATCAATAGTTCTATACCAAGTAGTTGGCCTTAACCCAATAACACCACTATCATCACCATTATTACAGCCATCAACTGCTACGCAATTTGGCAATCTTCTCTGAGCTGAAGAAAAATCCCCAGGTATTGAGCTGTATTTTTGCCTAAAAGTAACAAATGCTGCCAAATAACCATCATATTCAGCAATGGTTGAGGTAATTCTAGCGTTGCTCACCATTTCTTGACCTTTTAATATACCACCGATTAGCAAGCCGATAATTGTCATTACAATCGCTAGCTCTACTAAGGTAAAACCAGAATTTCTATTTATATTCATATTAGATATCTCTCTAAACCAATTTTATCATCACATTATAATTATAATATAAATGCCATTAAGATTATATTAATATTAAGATTTGGAGAGTGACCAATTACTAACTAGATGGAGATTTAGGTTTATTACCCATCCATTGTTCGATCACAACTTCATTGCCACTTAATTTTCTGGATTCTTTAAAAGATAGAGCATCTTTATATATGCCTATTCTCTTTTCTATCAGAGCCATATTATTAGCATATATGTGATAATCTTGCCCAATTTCAGCGATCATTTCTTTAACAGTATTTCGGTCATTTAAAATATCAATTTTATATTCATCTAAACCATATTCTGGATTATCAATCTTATATTTCTCTTCTATTTTATTATTAAGCTTCACCAAAATTTCTGATGCTTGTTCTAATAAATCAATCGCTGGGTATTCATCACCGTTTAAAAAGGCATCAAGGTATAAAGACATATCATGATCTTTGCCTTTCTCATGCACTTCACCCCCCCGAAATGCCATCACAAAATTTCTAATATAACCATCATTATAGCCAAATATTTCTTCTAATTCTATGATAGCATTATAATCTGATCTAGCTTCTTCGAAGCGATGATTACCCAAAAAGCTATCTTTACAATGTTGCATCTCATGAAATATTACATATAAGGATTTCATCCTATCAAAATCAGCATTCGAGAGATCAGATACATGATCTGGGAAATGGCGATCCAGTAAATTAGCTACACCATCATTACTATAAGTAACTCTGCAAAACTTGCTCGCTGGACTAACTGGCAGGGCCGATGCTGGTTCACCATCTAAAACAACATTAAAACCATCCCTAAAACCATCAATACCTCTATCATAGGCTAACCATTTAGTTACAATATTATCCTTATCAATAAATCTAGTTTCATATTTGACATCGCTAGTCATTCTAGCAATCGATTCTTGTGATACTCCGAAATCTTCCAAAACTTGTTTCGTATCGGGTAGCATCGATACATTTATAGCCCCTGTAAGATAGGCAGTACCCAATAGCAATAGATTAGCCGTTGATAATACAGCAACTGCAATTTTATTTTGTTTAGCACTAGTATTTAAAAAATTTACCATAGCACGAAGTATAACCCAATTTTAATTAAAATACCATTTAAGATTTTGAGATATTACTATATTTGTCTTGGAAATCTGCCGTAGCATTTCTGGTATCAATAACTAGGTTAGAATTTTTAACAATCAGCTCATAATCAATATTGCTATGATTAGTCACAATTACCGCCGCATCAAATGATTTTAAATTCTCTGCATTCATTTCAATACTTGCCATTCCTTCAAATTCTGCATGTTCTTTTAAATCTTCGATCTTTGGAATAAATGGGTCGAAATATGATATATCTGCCTTTTTGGTTTTTAACAGCTCCATAATTGAGAATGCTGGACTCTCACGCATATCCGATACATTCTTTTTATAAGCAATTCCGATTATTAAAATCTTGGCTCCATTCAATGATTTGGCAAATCTATCGCTAAGCTCACTCATTAAATTAGTCACCACATATGATGGCATTGATACATTTATCTCACCCGCAAGTTCAATAAATCTGGTTGAAACATCGTGTTCCCGTGCTTTCCAAGTCAGATAGAATGGGTCAAGGGGAATGCAATGCCCGCCTAATCCAGGTCCTGGATAAAATGGCATATAACCGAATGGCTTGGTTGATGCCGCATCAATTACTTCCCAAATATCAATTCCCATTTTATCATAAATCATCTTAAGCTCATTAACCAAAGCGATATTCACGGCTCTGAAAATATTCTCTGTCAGCTTAACCGCTTCCGCAGTTTCCGAATTTGATACCGGGACAGTTTTTAAAAATTGATCATATAAAGATAAAGCCAATTTTAAAGCTTCATCACCATCACCACCAACAACTTTTGGAATAACTGATGTAGAGAAATCAATATTACCCGGATCTTCTCGCTCTGGCGAATAAGCCAGATAGAAATCAACTCCTGATTTCAAACCGCTTTTCTCTAAAATAGGCTTCACTATTTCAGACATAGTACCCGGCCAAGTAGTGGATTCTAAAATTACAATCTGACCTTTTCTTAAATAAGGCAAAATCATTTCAGTTGTTTTCACAACATAGCTTAAATCTGGTTCACGCTGTTTGGTAAGCGGAGTTGGCACACACATCAATAAAGCATCTGCTTCCTTTAACCTTGAGAAATCAGTTGTTACATCAAATTTTCCATCATCCAAAAATCCTTGGATAACCTCATCTTCGATTGTATCAATATATGATTTTCCTGATAAAAGCTTATTAACTTTCTTTTCATTAACATCAAAGCCGATTACTGACATACCTTTACGACATGCTGCAACCCCGATTGGAACACCTACATAACCAAGTCCTAATATTCCAACTACTGCTTGTTTATTTACAAATCTATCGCATAATTCATCAATCGATAATTCTGCATCAACCAGTTTTAAATTCTCTACCATAATTTAAGATCTCCGATAGTTATTAATCTTATAGTGATTGTTAAATATAAACATTAATCTATAGATATTCTCAAATAAAACCAAGTGGCTTTATGCAGTATAAAATGGATTTAAGTTTTTTTGTAAATATCTATTGAGTAGATTAATTATCTACCAAAGCCTTTTTTGCTAAATTTACCAGTTTGGATAGTGTAATTAACATTATCACGCAGGTTTTTATATCTTTCCCTTAATATTTCAGTTTCTTGGGAAGGTACAATAAATAGCTTTTTAACCACCCCGCCATAATTACTATTATTTAGCAAAACCGTATATTTCTTCCATTCTTCTGAACCAACACCTTTTTTAGACGCTGTCTCATAAATCTCTTCCAATAAATCAAACGTATCGGAGGCTAAACTAACCAATCTCTCATCATGGTATTTTTTCTCACGCCTATTATCTTTCATCGCCTCATTAAATAATGAAGTAAATTCTGAACGTTTCTCTCTTAGCTCATCACTATCACCACGCATTACCTTAAAGTAAAACTTTCTATCGGTCTTTTCGTCATGTTTTATTTTCGAGATTATATCATGGACTTTTCTATTCTTTATAAAACTATCAAAACCATCAAGGAGCTGACCTAAAGTAAATTTTAAATGTCCGATCCTTGTATCAAAAGTCTCTGGTCTTAATATCGCCCCTTTAACATGTTTATCCATATTATCTGGCACGAAAACGAATTTTTTATTATCTTCCGACCTAATCGGGATCATCATGGTAACCCATTGTGATTTACCAACTCTTGCATTATAAAGATCTTGGCTATCATTAATTAAATTCTTCTGCCCCATATGAACTGGGTAAGTCATTAACATCAGGTTATTAAAGTGATTAACCTTAAAAGTCTCTCCAACATCTTCTGGAATATGCGGGTCCTGAGATTTTTCTAAACCAAGTCTACCACTACCAGCTCTCTCAATAACGTGATCTATATTAACATTATACAACCTACCTTGATCATCAGCAGGATCCAAACCTTTATGCATTCTCTGGATACCGTGATCACAAATCCCCAATTTTTTGAGATCTTCAGCATGTTTTTTAGCCAAAAAACGTAGAAATCTTGGCTTTACTTTATTTGAAAACTCTTTGGCAATTGCGTCATTCTGTTGCTTGCTTATCTTGGTATAGAGAACAGTCACCAGTTTAAAATTTCTTGGGATTGAGTTAAATATCCTAGTCAATCTACCTTTGGCGTCTTTAGGTTCACGTGGCTTCTCCCATTTATTTAAAACGCCATCTTTATCAATAGTTTTCTTACCTTTTTCCAAGGCAGCATCTGATAAGGTTTTTGCATCTGGAACATTTTTATATCTGTCAGGTTCACCAGAGGCTTTTATAGTCTCCTCGGTGATATTATTTGCAGATATAATCTTTTTCATTTTTTGATCTTTATTTTTAAGTAAATAGACATACACAATATGTCAAAAAATTCCTAATAAGTCAAGTAGTTATTTAAAAACCTCATCCCAAGTTTCAATCAAAGCCTCATCCATATCAGACATTGTGGCTTCAACGCCCAAATCCTGCAATGATGTAACCCCATATTGGCTTAGTCCACATGGAACGATACCATCGTAATGATTTAAATCTGGATTCACATTTATTGATAAACCATGAAAGCTCACCCATTTACGAACTCTAACGCCGATTGCTGCGATTTTCGATTCTGCACCTTGGGCTCCGCCATATGGCTCCATATTAACCCAGATACCAACTCTGCCTTCTCTTCTCTCACCCTTAACGTCAAATTTTGCCAAGGCTAAGATAATCCATTCTTCCAAATCATATACGTATTTTTTAATATCAGGACCTCTTTTTTGTAAGTCTAACATTAAATAAGCAACTCTTTGACCTGGACCATGATAAGTATATTGACCACCGCGCCCCGTTTCAAAAATTGGGAATCTTGGATTAATCAAATCTGATGGTTTTGCACTAACGCCAGCTGTATATACTGGTGGATGTTCTAACATCCAAACCATATCTGCTTGCCCTCTATCTCTTATCGTTTGTATCTTTGCCTGCATAAAAGCCAATGACTTATCATAGGCCACAATCCGTTTTTCAATTTTCCATTCAACACCATTAATTTCAGATAACTCTTCTGAATCTCTAATTTTTGCTGCTAGAACCATATATATACTCGCATTTTGTTATGTTATTTAAAGGGGTTAGTTGCTGAAGACTATATCCTTTTTTAATTAATATTGAAAGCACATATTGACAAAAATGGTTAATAATTATAATAATATGTTATAAAACTTACAAAAGACGTAATATATTTACCAAATTCATTCCAAAAAATGAACATTTCAGTATTAGGAGATAAAAAATGGGTTTCAAAGAAAGATTTAACAAATTAATTGGTCGTGGTCCAAAAAGAATTGATAAAATCAAGGTAATGAGCACGAAGAAACTTCCTATTCCTGGATTTGGTGGCGATGAGTTTTCTATTCAATTTAAAGCAAAAAGAGATAATAAAACAAAAAAATGGGAAATAACTTCATATGATAATTGTGGAATTGCAATTAAAGGAATCGGTATCTGTGAAAAAATCTCAAACATAACTAAATCTGCCATCGCAGAAAGTGATGAAACTACAAGTACTCGTGGCAAAAATGGTAGCTATTTATTGGATTTAGATTCGATGTTTACTTGCCTAGATGTATTGGAAAAAGTAATCGGGGAATATGACGGGACGGATGCTAGTCAGATAAATGACATAGAAGATCCAAAGGATTACTTTAAAAATACAATGAAGCGGATGCCTGATAACATGCAAAAAACATTATTATCCCAAACTGCAAAAATTACAAATATAGTAAAAGCAGAAATGAACGGTAATACGACAACGGCTGCAAGACCTGCTCCTGCTAGAAAAGCTCAAAAACCAATAAACTAATCTTTAAAGGCGCTTTCATCTATGGATAAAATCTTACCAAAAGACCTCTTGGCCTTTGATGATTTTACCGATGAGCATCCAATTAAAATAGATTTAGTATATAAAGATAAAAACCACCCTCATAATATATTTGACGTTGATATTTATAAATCAACGTCAAAACTTTGGGGGCATAAAGATATGGTTGGACTTACTCTATTAGCAGCCAAAATCTGCCATGATAAAACTGGACTTACATTTGAAATAAAAGATTGCCTAAGACCGGTTGAGGCCCAAGCAAGAATGTTGCAAACACCAATAGTTCAAAAGAATATCCATTGGACGATTGAACCAGATAGATTATTATCAACCCCAGGGGATGGAGGACATCCAAGGGGAATGGCAATTGATATTATATTATTAAACGAAGATGGTAGTATTCTTGATATGGGTACAGATTTTGACCATTTAAGCGAAGATAGAGAAAACAACCCAGCCGCCAGAGATTTCACCGAGTTTGATGATCAGATATTTAAAAATAGATTAATCCTTGAGCAAGCGATGATGCAAGCAGCTGAATATAAAAAAATTGAATTGCTACCTCTACCTCAAGAATGGTGGGATTTTCGTTTTTTATCCAGCTATACCAACCAATTTTTACCAATAAATGATAAAGATCTACCAAAAGAGATGCAAATGATGGAACATTGATATATAATATTATGTGTCAATAATCTTCTGGGGTTTCAAAATGCGTTTCTTAATTATAGCGATATTTTTTTTAGCTTTTAATAACAACCTTAAACTTGCAGTTGCGGGGCAAGCAGTCATAGAAGAACCAGTTACGGAGAGGGTAGCAATTCCTGAGCCGATTAATGAAGAAGATAGACTCCCTAATTTACTAATAGATTCAAAATCAGAATATTTAAAATCACATGCCTATGATTTAATGGATTGGTATGAGTTTAATTCAGATACTATCGAAAAAGCCCGCACCGAAGATAAGCTAATCTATTTAAATATTAGCAAAAGTAATTGTTATATTTGCGGCTTAATGCAGAAGAATACATTTAATAACGATATAATGTCATATACTATGAATTCTAAATTCATAAATAGCATTATTGATTCAGAGATAAACCCAGAATTAGCCCATATATATACCAATGCCATTGCCGTAAAAAACATTATTAAAATAACTAATGAAATCAAGATTAGGCCTGATATTGCTAAATTTCAATATAGCAGCCTAACCGAACCATATAATTTTATGATCCGAACCGATTTATTACCAGTAGAAGCACATGCATATCTTCCATATAAGTTTATCGAACGTTCAAATAAATTTAACAGCTTTCAAAAAGCCGGCAAGATAGTCTGGAATAATAGCGCTGATTCATCCCTAAAATTTGGGCAAGAGGAAGCTGATAAAATCAAAAAAATATTAAACCCGATAAATAATAAAGACGATATTGAATATATAAATAACAAACCTGTATTCAAAGAGGCTTTAGAGAAAATAAAAGACTTATATGACGCAGAAGACCATGGCTTTAGCTCACCTATAAAAAAGGTAAAAGCTCCAATTCTAAATTTCTTGATTAGTAATGCCAATATCAATCAAAATAATGACTTAATGGTTTTAAATACAATTAGATCAATTTTAAGCCTTGGAATCCATGATCATGTTAATGGTGGTTTTTTTGAACATACAACTGATATGAACTGGAAGCGCCCAAGATTTAGAAAGAATTTAATTGATCAGGCTTTGGCAATTGATTTACTAATTAACAATTACAAAAACAATTCCAACCTATCTAATAAAATCGCCATTGAAAGAACAATTACTTTTATAAAGGATAATTTAACCGATGATAATGGTCGTTTTTATTCTTCTACTGCTCCTGATATTGATGGGTTTGAAGGTAAATATTATAGCTGGAACATGGCAAAGCTGAAATCAGTCGCAGATAAATTATCTAAAGAAAAAATATTCACCCCTCTTGATTTAATGATTATTGGTAAGAGCTTGATTCTAGAGCCTATTACAAAAACTGGGTTTGAGAATATCGAAGAGAATAGCAATATCTTATTATTCAAAAAGCAATTGGATGGAATAGAGAAAAATAAACTAAATGAGATATATTCAATATTGAATTCTTTGAAAATCTATAATGATTTAGGCCAAAAGCCGAATATAGATAAAAAATCCATTACAGCTTGGAATGCATTACTAGCCAATAGCTTAATAAGAGCATCAATAACATTTGATAACAAAGAATATCTAGAGCTAGGTTTAAAAAATATAGATTTCTTGGTTGAAAACATGTTTAGTGATAAAGGTGAATTACAAAAAATATTTGAAGGCGGTAAAAAATCAATTGATGGTAATTTAGAAGATTACTCCTATCTAACAAAATCTCTATTAAGCGCATATAAAGCAACCGATGATAAAAAATATCTAAACTCTGCCTTAAAACTTATCGAGACTACTGAAATTATCTTTCAACAAGAAGCTGGTGATTTTATTTTAAAGCCAAAAGATAATATTTTGCTTTTTAAAATAATGAAATATGATGAAACCGATAAACCATCTGGAAATGCAATGATGGCTAGCATCTATATTGACTTATATGAGATCAGCGATAATAAAGCTTGGCTTGATAAAGCGAATAAAATCTTTGAAAACTATGCGACCGTTTTTAAATATGATCCAGCCAGATATATTGCAACATTGAACCAGTTTTTAAGATATAAGAACTTAAAGAAATAACTATAATCTAGTTTTTCTTCCTTAATTTTATATATAAAGCACCCTCGCCACCATCTTGGCGCTTTGCAGTTTTATAGGATAATATAACATCGGATAATGGCTTGCTTTCTAACCATAATGGCACTTCTCTTTTTAAAACCCCATAGCGATGATCAGCACTCTTTCCTTTACCGGTTATCACCAATAAATTGCGTTTATTAACCGCATAGGAATTTAATATAAAATTTGATAAAGAATGATGCGCTTCTTGCCTAGTTCTGCCATGTAAATCAAGCCTGCCATCTAGTCTTTTAAAGTTTTTGGCAGTTCTTAAATCCATTTCAGTTGGAATCTTTACGGATTCTTTTTTTATTATATTTGTCTGTTTTAAGGGGATATTGGTGATTTTAGTTAATGTAGGAGAATCTATAAAAAGTTCTTGTTTTTGCTCGCAGAAGATTTTATCCCTGTTTTTCAAAGGGTTAATATTTCTTTTGACCATTTCCCACAAATTTTTATCATCCATAATTAAAATTAATAACAAAAATTTACTAATTTGTCTTATAATATATTATATAACGACTTTTAAATGAGAATAAGTTAATGATTAACAACATAAAAAATTTAAATTATTATTCGTAGAAGTCACTGCTAAACAAATTAAAATACACGAGGATATAAGATCAATATGAATATTATTTCAGTTAAAATAAGCAAAATTTTTATTCTTGCCCTGACCCTGATTTTCTTAAGCAATTCAGCAATGGCAGCTGGCTTTACTGCATCAAAAGATAAAAGCCTTGAGGGCAAATATTTGGCAATATTATTTCATAAGATAACTGGCCAATCCATGGATTTTGACCGCTGGGCTAGGGAATTAACTAAGGATAGCAAGACCGAAGGCTTTGATAAATTTGCTGAACAAGATAAAAAAGAAGAAGAAGTTCGTAACCTATATAGATTATTAGGGGTTAATGACAGCGTATATGTTGATATGCCAGTTGAAATATCAAAATATAGCCTGCTTCACAAAGGTTATTTTATAAAAAGCTTCACCGATCAATCAATATTCTCATATCAGCATTTGGGTCAAAATTACGCAATAATCCCACAGAAAATTAAAGACTTCCAATGGGTTCCAATGAGCCGGAAACAATCAGCCGAAGTTGAAAGAATGATTGGCGATGAACGAGTTATCAATATGCAATTAAAAATGCGTCCATTATACGGCGATAAATCTGCCCCAATGGAAATTGAAGGTAAGGGATATTGGTTAACTTTGGCTGAGGTCGAAGTGGTTAGCATCTGGAATAAAGATGAAAGCCGCAGAATTTGGTCAAGCCTAGATAATGTATTAAATAGTAAATCCGGCAGCGCTGGCAAGGCCTTGATCGGTTTATATAGAGAATAAATGAAAAGACAATGTTTACCAAGATTACGCAATTTATAAAACCTAATCAGCCCAAGGGGGATAAAGTTCCAACTGGAAGCGTAAATCCAATACGCGATTCAAAAGATGATGCCGAGCAGAAACCAAGAAAATGGTACGAGATCACCACAAGCACCGGCAATAGAGAGCATGATGACCCGAATGAGATATTAGATAAAGCAACCAAATCTGACTATACTTATTTCTCCACTGAAGCCATCAAAAATATGATCTTAAAAGAATATCAAGTAGAAATTCAAACCAAACCGATCGAGGCTCCAGATAAGCTAAACGCTTATACCAAAAGGTTGAAATATAATAAAATCAAAAATACTAAAATTGATGAAGATATTTTGGAAGATATGGATAAAATTTCAGTTGATAGTATCAAGAAGATCGAATGGTTAGAATCTAAAGGTAAAGATCATATCTTCGTAAGAACCTCACAATCAATTACTGCTGCAATTGATGAAGCTTATAAATATTTCAAAAACTTCTAAAGGAATTAAAAATATGGAACAAATGGCTGAGCTAATATTATCTCCAAAAATAAACAAAGCACAATTAAATGTTATAAAATTTGCAATGTTTATGGGGGCAATAATTTTCACCGGTTTAGGAGTTTTCTCAAAACAGCTTGGATTTGAAGATGTTATGGTCTCCTATGTACTTTTTGGTATTGCCTTTATGGATTTTATGATGGCTTTTACCGTTCCAAATATTATAAAGAAAGCCTATGAAAGCAACAGTTTCTCTTTTTACAAAGATCATTTGAGTATAAAATATGCTGGACACAAGGCAGATATAGATTATTCAAAGCTTGAATCAATTGAGAAAAAGCAAACCCCACAACAAAGAAAACAAAATAAAATTGATGTCCATATTAATCTTGTTGAACCAGTTCCAGAAATATCGGCTTATTTGAGCAAATATAAGATTACAAATTTAGACGAGAACACTTATCCAATAGATAAAATTCAGAAGATTGTTGAAGTAAAAATAATATCAAGCTAGAATCATTTATAGGGTTTTTTTGGGGGTGTTATGGAAGCGATTCAATTATTTAGAATACAGACGGTTTTTAAACCAATGCGAGCAATTATTGAATCAACAATATTTGCTTTCATAGTCTCGATACTGATCTCATTGGTTTTGGGAACCGTAATACTTATTATATCATCATTATTTGGCTTTAAGATCTATCCGCATATGATATTATTTGTCTTAAGCTTCCTTTGTTTGCTGCCTCTCTATTACGAAGTAAAGATGCGCTCAGTTAAGAAAACAAAATATGATTTTTTTACCGATCATTTAGAATTTGAATATTACCTACCATTTCGAGGCAGAAATAAAGGTATTTTAGAATATAATCAGGTTGAACAAATGCTTCAAAGATCCAGCTTTATCCAACAAAGAATGGGGTTAAAAACTATTTATTTCTACGCGCCTGCATTGCAAGTGATCGATAGAAAAGGCTTTGCCGGTCTAAAACTAATTGATATTCCATCTGGTCAGGATTGGGGCAAAAGAATTGAAGAGCTTATTTATAAAAAACCTTCAAGCAACCAACCAGTAGCTGAGCTAGTCAAAGAACAAGCTGGCAATGAGTAATATTGAAATCAATATTCCAGATGAGCAAGAAGACTTCTTGTTTAAAGTTAAATCTAGATTTAATCCACTATTAATCTCTTTAAGATATCCATTACAAATATCAGTTACTATGCTGATTTTAATCTTTATGCTGCCCGAGGTTGAAACCTTGGTTAGATGGATAACAGGAATCGACAGCTTTCTAACAAGTTTTTTAGCATTGGCAATCGTCTTTGCTCTTTCCTTAATCGGGCCTTTATTGCTAAATTTAGGAAAATATTACCTTGATCCATATATTTTTTATCAAGATCGGGTTGAGTTCACAACTGGGGTAATATTAAGAGAAAAGGCAATTATCCATTATAATGATATAAAGCAATTCAAGATGCAGCCAAATATTATACAAAAACAATTTAACATTTGTAATTTAAAGCTTACTGAGCAAAAACAGGCTGGATCTATCAAAATCAGAAAAAGAAACTATATAATTCATGATATAAAGACTGATGATGCCAAAAGAATACTCAAAAAAATATCCGAGATTATCTCTATCAATAAACAAGATTAATTATATTCTATAATAATTTATAGCCTGAATTATCAAAATTTAAAAAATTATCATCGCCAATTTTCTGCCTTAAACGATAGATATGAGTCTCAAGCGTATGAGTAGTAATATCACTTCGATAGCCCCATACCTCTTTTAATAAGACTTCTTTTGAAATATATTCTGATAAATTATTCGATAGAAAAACAATGATATCCACTTCTTTATCGGTTAAAAATATCTCTTGATCACCTTTTTTCAATATTTTTTGATTTTTAATTAAACTATATTCACCAAATATGATCTCAGAATTACCTCGCAAGGATAAGATATAATCATATAAATCACCAATACGAATTGGGTAATTAAAGGACTTATAATCTGAATCATTTAGCTTACCTAAATATATATATTGGCAATTCTTACTGTCTTCCAATAGTTTTTGATCATCAGTAATCAATATATCAAATTCAGCTTCCACCAAATTAAACTCAGCCATTTTTGCAAAGCTCGAATATAGGAAATCTTGCAAAGATTCATTAATTATTGATAATTTTAGGTTAATATCTTTTTTCATGTGACTTACAAATAAATTGTTAATAGAATGTAGTCTTACAATAGGTTTTTAAATTGATGGAATCAAGATGAGCGATAAAATAATAATAAAAAATCCCGATACCCTGTTCACCAAAAGGGTTGGATTAACCATTATGATTGAGAGATCTGAGGATCTAAACCAATATATCGATAATAATACTATGCGATTCTTTATTGATGGTAACAAGATATTCCTTGGCGGCGAAGATTCCGTTGTAATCATTGAAGATTTAAAGCCTGATATGTTTGAGCAAGCTGATACAAGATGTTTCTTCATGTTATATGAAACAGTAGATGGTGAGATTAACCGCTGTACTGCTTGTAGTATAAAAAAGCTGTTATAACCCATAATATAAGGCAAGTTATTCCTATTAGCACAATAATTGCCTTATTTAAAACGATAAATCCCTTATAAATCAAGTATATAATACTGGCATATATATTGCTTATATAAACCTTAAGGTAATTAATTTTAATTGATTCTAGGTTTAAATGGATTTTATAAATAATAACATCAGCAGTAGAATGGCTGGCAATTTTTTAGGATTTGAAAAGGGTAATTCCTCATCCGATAAACAATCTATAAAATCATCTGATAACAATGTTAACAATGGCAATAATAGAACCGCTGGTACTATGCCCGCAAGTGAAGAAGATTTAGATTTTAAAGATTTTATCGATTTCATAAACCCATTACAACATGTACCAATCGTTGGAACTTTATATCGAAGCGTAACTGGTGATGAAATAAAAGAGCCAGTTCAAATAATGGGCGGTGCATTATTTGGCGGTGGAGTTGGTATGCTAAGTAGCGCAGCCGGATCAGCAATAAAAAATGCAACAGGGTCGAATAATTCAGCTACAGAGAGCGCCTTATTACAAGAGCCAAAAGATAATTTTAAAAATAATAATTTAAATGAACATAAAGTAATAAAATATAAAGATATACAATGGAATAATGATTTAAGTGATCAGAATTTGCCCTTATCAATCAATACTTCTACACAGCCTACACAAATGATTGATAAAGGTAATGTTGGTGCTCAGGGCTTAATTACCCCTGATTACCCGAAAACTCAGCTTAGTTTTGCTAAAAAAGAAATTTATGAAGATGCGAATAATATTACATCTGATGGATTGAAAAAAATTAAACTAGACGGTTTTCAACAAACGCAAGATGCTCTGGGGCCACTACCCCCAGAGCTGATTGCTCAAAAAATGGCCTTTGCCCTTGAAAAATATAGTGCAAAGCCTTAAATTCTAAACCATGGATATATTGGTAAAATCAAATAAAAAATTAAGTTTTAACGGCAAGGAATATGATTGTATCCTTGGCAGATCAGGGATCGCAGATAAAATATCCGAAGGTGACGGCATAACTCCCATTGGAAAATATCCATTAAGGAATGTCTATTACAGGCCTGATAAAATACAAAAACCTAAATCAAAATTAAATATAATTGAGATAAATGAGAATATGGGCTGGTGCGATGACCCGGAACACCCAGATTATAATAAATTAATCCAATTGCCATTTGATAAATCTCATGAAAAAATGTTTAGAGATGATGATTTATATAATTTAGTAATTGAGATTGGCTATAATGATAAACCAGCAATAAAAAATCTTGGCAGTGCAATTTTTATCCATGTCAAAAACCCAAAACTAACCCCGACCGAAGGATGTGTTGCTTTGGATGTAAATGATTTAATAGAACTATTGAAAGTAATCGATATAAATACAAAAATTATTATTGAAGAATAACTTGTATAGATTGTCTATTAATTATATAAAAACTTAAATGTAATTATTAATATCAGGAGAGTAAAATGGCAGATACAAATGGAGTTGCAGGCGAAAGACTTAAATCATTTATTGAAAGAGTAGAGCGTTTAGAAACAGAGAAAAAAGCCATCACAGACGATGTCAAAGAAGTATATGCAGAAGTTAAATCTGCTGGTTTCGAAGCAAAAATTGTTAAAAAAATTATTGCAAAAAGAAAAATGGAAATCGAAAAAAGACGTGAAGAAGATGAATTATTAGATCTATACATGTCCGCAATTGGAATGGAATAAAAATTTATATTCCCTTTTGTTAATAGAAACATTACTATTATCGTATAAAGTTATTGCAGAAATGTATTTTATGCTTGGGAGCACTGGTTTATGAAGAAAAGTAATCTATTAATTTTAATGATGTTTATATCTGTGCTTATCTGCGCAAATCCTTCATATTCCACAGTTTTAAAGCAAAAACAAAATAATGGCCGTTTCGAGGCTAGCTTTAATGAAGGTATCCGTGCTTTCTATCGTGGTGATAATAAATTAGCTATTAAACATTTCATGAAACTCGCCAATAACAAAGATGAAAGAGCTCAATATTTTGTTGGCTATATGATGGATCTTGGCGCTGGACTGGGTAAAGATCCATATGCGGCTGCAAATTGGTATAGAAAATCTGCAAAAAACGGTTATATCCCAGCTCAGGTTTATATGGGTTATATCTATACCGTTGGTAAAGGCGTAATAAAAGATAGAAAAAAAGCAATTGAATGGTATGGTAAAGCTGCCAAACAAGGGGATGCAGTTTCACAAAATAACTTGGCAACATTATTAAAAAACTACGAAGATGGCGAGCTTGCCTATCCAGTAGTTGCTGCTCAATGGTACCTACAATCCGCAACGCAAGGTAATGCAAGGGCTCAATTTAATATCGCCAATATGTATCTAACAGGTGATGGAATATCTAGAAACCCCAAAGAAGCATTAAGATGGTTTACCCATGCCGCGTATCAAGGCGACACATTTGCCCAACATGAAATTGGCTCAATGTATTTAAAAGGCAGGGGCATTAAAAAAGATAAAGAGAAAGCGATACAATGGTATAAAAGAGCTGCCGAGCAAGGATACATGAACTCTCAATATGTATTAGCGTCAATATATGAGCAAGGCTATAAAAATTACCAAGCAGCCGATGCTGCAATTTGGTATTCAAATGCTGCAAAGCAAGGTCATCCAGCTTCACAATATAGAATCGCATTAATGCACGAAAAGGGCTTGGGAATTCCACAAAATGAAAGAAAAGCTTATAATTGGTATAAAAGAGCATCTGATAAAGGTAACTCGAATGCTGATGTTGCATTGGCTAGAATGCTTGAAGAAGGTAGAGGAACCAAGAAAAGTATAAGTAGAGCCGTAAAATTATACAAGAAAGCAGCCGATGCTGGTAATGGAGCTGCATTTTTAGAGAATGCTAGAATAAATATGAAGGGTATCGGAGTTAAACAAAGCCTATCTGAGGCTTATAAATGGTTTGTTTTAGCAGAGACAGTATCTAAAGATATTGATATCAAACAAACTGCATATATTGCTCGTACTAAATTAAGGGAAGAATTGGAAATAAGCCAATTAACCGAGGCTCAGAGAAAAGTTGAAACATGGAAAAGAAATTATAAATTCAGCAGACAAAGAGCCGATGACTTGGCCCGAAAGAAAAAAGGCCTAAAAGCTAAAAAAGTAAAAGACGCAAATGATTTGGATTATAGTAAGGGACCAAATGGGATATCCGATGCTGAAAATCAAAAGATACGCCTGATTCAATCATTAAAATAAACCATTTGACTTATGGAAACGGTACTGTATAATTAAATATATCATAATATTAAGAGGTAAAATAAGATGAGCGTTAAGAAAAAATTATTAAGTGCAGTTGCTGCATTTGCTTTGATCACAGGTTCTGCAAATGCACAACAAGGTCAAACTCCAGAAGATGTTTGGGGTAGCACTAAAGACGATATCAGCAGCCTTTTTTCTGAACCTAGTGAATTATTTGGTGAGACTACTGATGATGGTGGTTTATTTAATAATGATGATAATGACAATAGCTCTATTTTTATAAAATATGAAACTTGTGCTCCAGGTACTGGACAATCTGATTATGATGCCGAGGGTATCGAAGAGGAAGTTAATGATAATTTAGAAGATAGCGCGACTGCTCAAAAATTAATTGATGCCGGTCTTAAAGCTTGTTTAACTGAAACTATTTTCAGTATAGATGATTATTCTGATGGTACTTTATCATCGATCAGCTTAAGTGGCGCGGAGCTTGACACTAAAAGTAACAAACAAACTGTTAGTGTTGCAAGCGAACTTGTTAATAAAGCTATCCGTATAGAAAAGCCAAATGTAAGCAAAAGAGAACTTAGATCGCTTACAAAACAAGTTACAACTCAGATATTAAAAGAAATACATGAAAATGGTAATTCTGGTCCACTTAATTGGGCAAAGAAGAATGGAATACCAGTTAATTTAGATGGCTTTAACCGAGGCCTTAACTTCAAACTAAAATAATATCTTTGATTATCTTTTAAAATAGCTATATATAATACAAACCAGATTATTATATATGAGCTATTTTAAAAATGAGTAATAACCCAATATCCCATCTATCCGCCCAAAAAAGATTAAACTGGGTTTTAAAAATCGGCATTATATATGTTTGTTTTGTGATAACTGGCGGATTACTATCCAAAAGCCTATCTTTATTAGCCGATGCTAGCCATATGATAGTCCATAGTGCAGCCATCGCCATCGCCATAATCGCATCCCATATTGCCACCAGAGAAAAAAACAAAGGCTTTTCTGATAAATACCGTAAAATAGAATCAATCGGTGGATATACCAATGGTTTATTACTAATAATTATATCGATAGTCATTGCCTATGAAGCGATAACTAGATTAATTGGGTTTGGCGATATGGAATCGCATCACAATCATGAAATTGATGCCAGTATTATGGGTATAACCGCTCTATTTGGTTTATTCTTTCATATATTATCCGCCGTAATATTATATGGCGGCAGGAACGAAAGTTTAAATGTATATGCATTATTCTTGCATAGTTTCTTTGATATTTTATCAACCATTATTGCTCTTATCACCAGCATTCTAATCCATTTCTTACATATAGATTGGTTAGATAGTGTCAGCAGTTTATTAATCGCATCTTTAATAATATTTGGATCATTCAAGATGTTAAAACGTGGTTATTTTGAAATTGTGAATGAAGAAAAAATTGATATTAATGTAAAAGATATTGAGACTAGCTTAAATAAAATACCTCATATAAAAGACATACATCATATAATATTACGAGTGGAATCTGATGAGAGTATCTCAATGAGTGCCCATATAGTAATGAAAGATGAATGTTTAGATAAAGAACATTGGCAAGATTGTAAATCGGATATAGAAGCCTTATTGCAAAAAGAATTCAATATCAAACAAACTGTATTACAATTAGAATTCTAAATTTTCTTAACGCCTGTTATT